>JBEIMO010000019.1:0-17185 GCA_040378625.1 Verrucomicrobiia bacterium
AATCTCCATTCCCGTCAGGTCGCAAACCATCGTCTGGAAATTCAGGAGCGCCTCCAGGCGACCTTGGGCGATCTCGGCCTGATAGGGCGTGTAAGCGGTATACCAACCGGGATTTTCAAGAATATTTCGACGAATGACCGCTGGCGTGTGCGTGCCGTAAATGCCCATACCAAGGTGATTCGTGGCGATTTGATTTTCCGCCATGATCGCCTTCAGTTCAGCCAAAGCCTCCTCCTCCGAGCGTGCGGCGGGCAGATTCAAATCACGCTGCAAGCGAATCGCCGAAGGCACGGTCTCGTCGATCAGCGCATCCAGCGACGGCGCGCCGATTGCAACGCACATGGTTTCAATTTCAGTGGATGAGGGGCCGATATGGCGGTTGGCGAATGCGGTCATGTAAAAAAGAGTAACGATTGGCAATCAGTGTTGGTTGGATTTTCTTTCGCGGGCAGCTTCGAGTTCGAAAACGGCCTGTAAATCGCGGGGTCTTCCCATGGCGCGTTTTGCAATGAGTATGCCCTCCAGAGTGAGCGTCATCATGGTGAACCCGGCCATTTCGATGGGTTCACTCAACTTGAGGCATTCGCTGTATCCGCCGATACCTTTGACATTTCCAAGGCAGTCGAGCTGCCCCCAGTCGGTGGCAAGGTAAATGTTCTGAAATGGCTGGGTTGTGAGTTGCTCCAGAGAAAAAGGAATCCTCCCAGGCGTCATGCGGTGATACGGATGCAAATCTTTGACCGCACCGAAAAGACGTCTGATGTTTTCGCTGCCCATATCGCAAACGACATCGACATCCGTTGTGAGAATCGAGGACCCCTGAAGAAAGGCAGCCAATCCGCCGCAGAGCACAAACTCCACCTTGGCCTCAACGAGTCGGTAGGCGATGGATTCCAGATTTGGCACGGGTTTGATGGAGTGCGGCTTGAAGGGCTTCAGCTTGATTCAGGGCAATATCGTTTTGCCGGATTTTTTGGGTGGGCGTGAGTCGGAGGTTTTCGTCGATCAAGGAAATATCGATGCCATAAGCCTCGGCGCGCTGAACAGCCGTCATGTGCTTGGTGGCTTCGCAAAAATCCTCGAACTCCGCGAGGGTCATGCTCCGATCTGCTCCCGGTAGGCGGCGGCGTCTTTGAGGGCGGCGAGTTCGGCGGCGTCGGCGATGCGGATTTTAAAAATCCAGCCTGCGCCGAAGGGGTTGGTGTTGAGGAGCGAAGGGTCGGCTTCGATGGCTTCGTTTCGTTCGACGACCTCGCCGGCGACCGGCGCGTAGATGTCGCTGGCGGCTTTCACGGATTCGACGACAGCGGCGACATCTCCGGCTTTGACGGATTTTCCAATTGAAGGAGGCTCGGCAAAAACGATGTCAGTGAGTTCGGCTTGGGCGTGGTCGGTGATGCCGACGGTTCCAGTGTCGCCCTCGACGAGAATCCACTCGTGGGAGGTGGCGTAGCGCAGGTTTTCAGGAATGTTCATGGTTTTTTGTAGAATGGTTTTTTGACGATTTCTGCACGGAAGCGGCGGTCACGGACTTCGATTTCAGCAACCTGAGCGATATCAGCATAAGCTGGCGGCAGGTAGGCAAGAGCAATTCCAAAGCCAAGTGATGGAGAAAGGGCGCCGCTGGTGGTCTCGGTGACGGGTTCCCCATTGATCCAGACCTTGTAATGGGAACGAATTGGTGGAGCTTTGTCAGTAACACGAAGAGCAACGAGTTTGTGGGGAAGCACGGATGACTTTTGAGCAATCAAGGCATCCCGACCGATGAAAACTGGCTTTTTTAAATCCACAAAAAAACCGAGTCCCGCCTCGAGCGGCGTGCGGTCAGGTGAAAGATCCGATCCATTGAGCGGGTAGCACATTTCAAGGCGAAGTGTGTCGCGGGATCCCAAACCACATGGCGTTGCGCCGGCTTCGAGAGCTTTTTGCCAAGCTTGTGCAGCCACACCGGCAGGGATTACCCATTCAAAGCCCAATTCACCCGTGTAGCCGGTGGTGGCAATGAAGGAACGTCCCCCTTCGATTTCCTCAACTCGATTGCGATCGGCAGGCATTGCGCGTTGGAAGATTTTTTGAAAAACCGTTCCAGAGTTAGGCCCTTGAATCGCTAAAGCGGCAAATTCGTTGCTGCGATTTTTAAATTCCACGCCGGATGATAAATGAGAGCTCATCCAAGCGGCGTCCTCATCGATCTTCGAAGCATTCACAATCAGAAAGAATCGATCTGACGCCAAACGATAGACAATCAAGTCATCAATGACTCCACCGCGTTCATTAAGCAGCAGTGAGTAATGGGCGTGGCCGACAGGAAGAGCAGCAACGTTATTTGTGAGAAGGGAGTCGAGCCAAGCCTCGGCATTTGGACCTTGCACAAAAAATTCGCCCATGTGCGAGATGTCGAATACTCCGCAGGCCTCACGCACAGCTTTGTGCTCTTGAAGAATGCCTGTGTATTGAACCGGCATCTCCCAGCCAGCAAACTCCACAATGCGTCCACCGGCGCGGACATGTTCGTCATATAAAGGAGTTCTTTGCATTCCAAAAACTATGAGCAAATCCGCCCGATTCGCGAAGGAGATTTTTTCTTTTTTTGCGATCAATTCTTCACGAACTGTGTCAACAAGTTCAGGATTAACGAATGATTGCTCAAATGAACTGGAAAACATGGATTCAAGAAGTGCCGGATTTTCCCAAGCCCGGAGTCACGTTTAAGGATATCTCCCCTCTCCTGCGTTCGGGACATTTTCCTTCAGCGGTGCAGGAGATGAAAAATCTGGTTGAGCCTCCGGATTACTGGGTTGGCATTGATTCCAGAGGATTCATTTTCGCTTCGGCCTTTGCAGGCCAAGGCGGAGGGCTCATCCTCTGCCGAAAAAAAGGCAAACTTCCCCCTCCGGTCGTTCGTGAGGAATATGAATTGGAATACGGATCGGACGTCCTGGAAATCCAACCGGGCAACGGGAAAGTCGTCATTGTCGATGATGTCTATGCCACCGGCGGAACAATGCAGGCCGTTGAGCGTCTCTGCTCGCAGGCGGGATATGATGTGATCGACCGGGTTGTGCTCATTGATTTGAAATTCCTGCACGCTCCCTGTGACGTGAAGAGCCTGATTCAATACGAGGCCGTATGAAGGATCGTGTATTTTTGGTAGCCGTTCCTCTGGAGGTTGGAGGAATTACAGAAATTCTTGGAAGCCCAGTGATTTTCACTGGCGTTGGAAAAATCAATGCCGCAATCGCCGCCCACAAAGCGATCAGCCTCGGATTCCGCACCATTGTGAACATCGGTTCCTGCGGCTCGCTTTCGATGCCTGTCGGTCAGATTGTTCAAATCGGCAAGGCGCTTCAGGACATCGACGCCACTCCGCTGTGCGCGTATGGCGAAACGCCGTTTGAGGAGGACAGCCATCAGATCGTTATCGAACATTCCGTGAACGCGACCTGTTTTTCGACGGATTATTTCTATGACTCCCAACAGCAGTCGAAATATTCGCCGAGCTACTTGAAATTGATTCAAACCTCCACGGTCTTTGACATGGAGTGCTACGCCCAAGCCAAGGTGTGCCGACTCCATGGCACGGCCTACAAATCCTACAAATGGGTTTCCGACAATGGCGACGGCTCGGATTGGCAGGAAAATTGCCGCTCTGGATTTGAATCCGTTAAAGCCCTCCTTGCTGGCACATCACGCTGATCCGCTTGATTACGACGGCTTATGCTGATCGTCAAAATTCAGATAGGTATAAAGCGTTAAACTTTTCTCGTAGTCATCCAAAAGACGCATGGCCTCATTGGGCTTGAGACGATCAGATTTTATGGCGGCATCGGTTTGCGCCTTCATCTGACGAGCGAGTTCATTGACGTCCCACTGGGTGAGGGAGAGAACCTGCCCGATCGTGCTGCCAGGCAGAACCTCCTCCACATAATAGCCAGAATCCTCATCCTCATCGAGGTAGATGTGCATCTCGTTCACGCGACCAAAGAGGTTGTGCAGATCTCCCATGATGTCCTGATAAGCCCCAGCAAGAAAAAACCCGATGTAATAAGGCTCTCCGGGATGCCAACGATGAAGCGGCAGGGTTTCTTTAACGTCTTGCAGATCGATAAATTTCGCAACCTTGCCATCCGAGTCACAAGTGATGTCCACCAGCGTCGCATTGCGATCCGGGCGCTCATTAAGGCGGTGAATCGGCATCACTGGAAAAAGTTGTCCAAGCGCCCAGTGGTCGAGAAGGGATTGAAAAACTGAGAAATTGCAGAGGTATTGGTCGCCGATAGCGATTTCAATCTCGCGAACTTCTTCAGGAACGTGCTCAGCATCGCGGAAAAGCTCCACGATTTGCGCTGCGATCTGCCAATAGATGGTCTCCACGCTGGCCTTGGCGCGGAGATCAAGGAGTCCAAGATCAAACATCGATTGGGCACGCTCCCGAATTTCCTGAGCATCGTGGAGATTTTCCAGACGATTTTCCGGTGTCAGGTTGTTGCGGATTTCGAACATGTCTGTGACGAGTTGCGGCGCGCCGACCACAGGAACGGAAATATCCGAGCGACCATTTTTTTCGATGGCCCCAAAGGTTTCGACAATCAAGACGGAATGCTGCGCAACGATGGCGCGACCGCTCTCACTGACCAGCGTAGGATGCGCCACGGATTCCGAGTCACAGACTTCCTTCACCGTATAAACAATGTCCCGCACGTATTCCTCGAGCGAGTAGTTCATCGAGCTATCGAATGTCGTGCGCGAACCATCGTAGTCCACACCAAGCCCGCCGCCAACGTCGAGATAGCCGAGGTTGTGACCCATTTTTGAAAGTTTCGCATAAAAGCGCGCCGCCTCGCGAACCGCACGTTTGATGGTCACAATGTCCGGAACTTGAGATCCGACGTGGAAGTGAACGAGATTGAGGCAATGCGCCAAACCTGCGGCATGGAGCATATCGCTGGCCTCGACGAGTTCTGCAGTCGAGAGACCAAACTTCGCATTTTCGCCTCCGCTTGTCGCCCATTTGCCAGCGCCTTTGGAAAGAAGACGAACACGAAGACCGATCATCGGCTCGACGCCCATCTCTTTTGAAACGCGGAGGACGTGCTGAAGTTCCTCAAGTTTTTCCACCACCAGAATGACCTTTTTATTCAGCTTGCGGCCGAGCAGCGCACTGCGGATGAAGCTGGTATCTTTATAACCATTGCAGATCAGCAAACTCTCCGGATCATTGTGAATCGCCAAGGCTGCGAGCAGTTCAGGTTTGCTGCCGCCCTCAATACCGAAGTGCCAAGGTTTGCCGGCATCCAAAATTTCCTCCACGACTTCGCGGAGCTGGTTGACCTTGATTGGAAAAACGCCGCGATAAACGGACCCATAGCCCATTTCGGCGATGGCATTCGCAAAGGCTTTGTTGATCGTCTCTACGCGGTCGCGAAGGAGATCGTGAAATCGAACCACCAAGGGAAATGCCAGATTGCGCTGACGAGCCTCCTGCACGACCTCCATGAGATCGATTTGCTCAGCATTGCGCTTAGGATAGACGGAAACGTGACCTGCGTCATTGATTCCAAAATACCCGCCTCCCCAGCGGTCGATATTGTAGAGCTCGCAGGCTTCGGAAATTTCAAATGGTAAGTTCGATTGCATGGTTATTTTAAAAATTGATTAGAGTAACAGTTGAAGCCTGCGTGACGGCGACAGCTTCATCGGCAGTAATCCAACGCTCCGCATATTCAGGCCCCCAGGAATCGGAAACAGCAATCTCACCGGTTTCCTTGTTATAGCCAATGATCATGCAGATGTGCCTACTTTGAGAATCCTTGATTAACTTCTTCGCTGCCATTCGCGCGTTGGCGAGTTCTTTTTTCCAAAGTTTTGGGTCACTCATGGCACGCCGTGCAGCCATGCGGGAATCAACAGCCTTATTGTAATCCGATGTTGAGAACATGGCCCACATCAAAGGCAGCCCACGATCAATATATTTAGACACGCTCAACGCATCAAAATTGATCGAAGCAGACTCCGCCCTACGACCAGAACGCATGATAGTGTCACTCGCTCCCGCCGTGATCGCATCGATTTGAGTTCCCCCTCCGACTTCGGTCTGTCCCGCCATGGCGAGCACATACATGTCTGCAGGGACGCCCATGTAGCGCATCACGCGCTCCCATGTCGCAGGAACACAATATCCCTTTGCTCCCTGATTCACCATTGGCATGTCTTTTAAAACAACATCCCCATTGGAACGACGTTCAACACGAGAGGCCACGCGGGAACGCATCTCAGAATCACTGATACGCAACTTGCCGCCTGCATTAGCCGAATCCACCGACATGATGCGCAATACGACGTATTCATCACGTGGCGATGCCAAAAGAAAAGCATGACCATTCCAATCCCAGCGCTTAACGAATTCACGGGTTTCACGGCCCTGACCAAAGCGATCCGCGGAGGGTTCACCAAAGAGTCTCGTTAGTGCTTCAGAAATGTTTCTTTTGTCATTTTGGATTTGCTGAGGAAATTTTCTGATTTGAGCGTCCCTCTCACTGGCCATTTTGGCGTTATTGAGCGCATGCTGACTGTAAGTGACCGCATCACCTTTATTCGCAAAAACCAGCGAAATACTGGAAACCTTGCCCTCCTCGCCATAGAGAGCATTGGAGTAAGAACGGGATCCCAATAAACGGTCATCAGGGCGCGGATACTTGCGATAACTCGAATCCGTCGATGTCTTTGATTCCAGTGGCCAGCGCAACCTTTGCGCAAGGACATCGACATCATCGTCCCAGAGATTTTCATCCGCAAAAACCTCTTGGCCGAAAGCCATGTTCACTTCACGCTCAGTCACGGCTTTGGCTTGTGCCATAGGCAGAGCCAAAAGCAAACAAGCCACAAGATTGCGAGCAAGGGAGTGTCGTGTCATTATGAAAAGAGACGGCACACTAATTACCAAAAATAAAATTTCCATGCGAATTCTTCATCTTGATTGTTTTTCAGGAATCAGCGGCGACATGACAGTCGGTGCACTCCGCGATTTGGGCGTTCCAGAATCCGTCTTTCACGACGCCGTGGCCTCATTGGGACTGGGCGACGAGATCCATTTGCACTTCTCCCGCGAGGAACGTCAGGGAATTTCTGGCAGCCGATTTCATGTTCATGCACACGACCACGCTCCGCATGATCATGGACATGGCGAGAAACACTCACATGATCATGGGCACGAAATCCATATTCACGGCAGAACCTGGCGTGAGATTCGGGGGTTGATTGAAAAATCCCAACTCGTTGACGAAGTCAAAAGCCGCGCTTTATCGACATTTCAACGGATCGCTGTGGCTGAAGCCAAGATTCATGGCGTGCCTCCAGAGGACATCGGATTTCATGAAGTCGGCGCAGCAGATTCGATTGCCGATATCGTCGCCGCCTGTGCCGGATTCCATGCGCTCGGCCCCATCCAAATCGAGGCCTCCCCGCTCACCGATGGCTCAGGCTGGATTAATTGCGCCCATGGAAAATTTCCCCTGCCCGCTCCCGCGACACTTGAAATTTTATCTGGGATCCCGATCAGGCAAATTGACGAACCCTTCGAATTTATAACTCCCACTGGAGCCGCTATTCTTGCGGAGTTTGCCACGCGGTTTGGCACCATGACGGAAACCCGTGTGGAAAAAATCGGCTATGGCGTCGGCACGCGCGACACAAAGCCACGGCCGAATGTTTTGAGGGCCATCCTCGGCGAATCCGTTGCAGCCAACCTCGAAAGCACCGATGAGATTTCGCAAATCGAAACGAACCTTGATGATACCTCACCGGAAATAGCGGGAGCCGCTATGCAGAGCCTTTTTGCAGCGGGTGCGATGGATGTGTTTTTCACACCAATTCACATGAAAAAGAACCGGCCCGGTTTTCAACTCACGGTTCTTTGCGCAACAGAAAAAACCAAGGAAATGGCAAAAATCATTTTCAAGGAAACAACTTCTTTTGGCATTCGCATCCACACAGCAAGCCGCCTCAAACTGCGCAGAGAATTTAAAGAAACCGAGACCCCCTACGGCAAAGTGCGCGTCAAACTCGGGTTTCTGGGGGATGACCTGATCCAAGCGTCTCCCGAATTTGAATCCTGCCGCATCATTTCTGAAGAATCCGGCGTCAGCCTGCGTGACGTCTATCTTGCTGCATGGATCGGCACGCCCCCGCAGTCAGAAAAACAATAGGCTGACTGCACCAATGCCCGTTTAGGTTCGATCCGA
Organism: Verrucomicrobiia bacterium; assembly: GCA_040378625.1. Lineage (GTDB taxonomy): Bacteria > Verrucomicrobiota > Verrucomicrobiia > Chthoniobacterales > Terrimicrobiaceae > UBA967. The sequence goes on from JBEIMO010000019.1 coordinate 8,241, forward strand.
GGAGATCGACTTGAGCATTTTTTCAAATGCTGCAGACGAAGTCGCTGAAGTCGCGGTTGTTCCCGCTATGCGAGCGACTCGGCATGCAGCGGCGTGCGCAACAGGATCCATCGCCCAATCCAGAATGGCTCCAGCAAGATCAGAGGGCTTAGAGGGATCAATGACAACCCCAGCATTCTGATCCCTGATTACTCGAGCGACCTCCGAATCCTTAGGTCCTACAAATAAACAAGGGCGACCGGACGCAAGGACTCCGTAAAACTTGCTTGGGACAACGAGGCCAGAGAGATTCGGACGCATCGTGACAATGTGGGCATCCGCGGCAGACAGGCTTTGCGAAAGGGTTTCACGGGGTTGCGGCGGAAGAAATCGGACATTATCCAGTGACCGCTTAACGACCTCCCGTTCGATATCATTTCGGCGAGGACCATTTCCAATCAGAAGAAAAACAATGTGTTTTCCGCGCAGGGATTCAGCAGCATCCAGAACGGCATCAAAATCGTGGGCAAGACCCATGTTGCCGGAATACATCACTACAAATTCGCCTTCGAGCCCATGAACTTTGCGGAAAGGATTACTGGCTCGCTCAAGTGGCGCAATCGGCGGCGACCAGTTCGGAATCGTGTGAATTTTTGACTCCTCCAATCCTCGATCCAAGAGGCGCGATGTCATACAGCGCCCGATAGAAACAACACCATCATACCGAGAAAGTGCCCACACGGAGATACCGCGCAGAATTTGAAAAATGCGGCTTTGAGCAGTGAGAACGCCGAGTTCACAAGCAACTTCAGGATAGATGTCCTGGGCCCAATGGATGGTTTTATTTTTTTTGAAAAATGCGATCAACGGCCCGATCACAGCAAGCATTGGAGGGTCGGTCATGGTCACCACAAAATCCGTTCGCGGAAGCCGCAGCGCATGCAAAAGCAACGAGGGAATCATCGATAAATAACTGCAGGCACGCAGAAGAATGTTTTTTCGCGAAAGAGAGGTGCCAAGACGAAAGAGTCGAACTCCATTTAAAATCGAGCGCTGCGGAAGCCCATCGGAAGCCGTTGTCAGCACCAAGACGTCCCACCCGCTTCGGTGAAGCGATTCCGCCAAATCAAGCAGCATCTCGCCCGTGGCTCCATCAGCAGGCGGATAAACTCGATTAATGAAGAGAATGGATGGCATTCAATGGGAAACAGGATGTTGCGTGATCAGCGGAGATTTTTCAACCCATGGATGAATGCCATAAAGCAGCCAGTAAACGGGAATTTTAATCATTTCAATGGATGCGAATGCGCTCTCCTGCGGACTGCCTTGCGGAGTGTCCCACCAACCAATTCGCGCACTGGCGACATGGAAGTGGATTTGAGGAACACGTTGTTGAAATGTTGCCAATGCCCGCCGGGTGTGGAATGGCGAGGTGATAAGGAGCGCATTGCGAATCCCGGATTGCTTCAGAAGCGGGCTTGTAAAAAGCGCGTTTTCCAGTGTCGATTCGGACGCCGTTTCGCACACCAGACGATCTGCAGGAACTCCGGCACGAAGCAGAACGCGGCGACCGGTTTCATTATCTCCGGTTCCAACAACAAAAATGAGAGGCGCGACGCCTTGATGATAAAGCTTCGCGGCAAGTTCAGGCCGCGCCTGCGCTTCTCCACCCAAGACAATAATAGCATCCACGTTCTGCACGGGAGATTCGACCAAGAGCAGGCTACGCCAATTTTTGGCGAACCAAGCGGACCAACCGCATGCAATCAGAACAAGCCCGAGAACGGCTATAAGACTCATCCAGATTGTCGAAACACGCACTGACACACATCAACGATGTTCCACAATACGAGTCAGGCAAGGTAAAATCTCAATATCCTTCGGGGGATGCTAGAGTCGCGGATTGAGACCGCATGAGGGCATCCAACGTTTCCCGCGTGGCGATGGCTACTTCACGCCCAACGGGATCGCTTTTTGCAATCTCGTCGATACGTTCGGATCGATCTGCCAATTCGCTTTCAGGCAATACCGACGGCAGAAGATAACATCCATCCAGCAAGCTAATGAGCGTGGAGTCGAAGTGGTCTGCCTTATCGTCGCTGAAAATCAAACGCTGCAAGCGGGTGCGAACCTCCACGCGTTCCTCATTGTGAATCGTCGGATAACGCCGCAACCCAACAACCCAAAGGATTTTTTTGTCTTTCCGAATCAAAATTCCCCGCTCGATCAGGTGATCCAAGACGCTTGATTCAATATCCCGCTTCTCATCCGAGATCGCGGAAATCCAATAATGAATCGAATGCACATACGTTTCATCGACGATGCGCTGAAGCCATGAATCCAGCAGCGGGTTGTTTGTTTTCTCGGAATTTAAAACCTTAACCGATCCATCAACAGTGATACGCTCAGCCATGATAAGGTCGGAAAGAATCGCTCCCGCGATCCCGTATCCCAGAGCGGATGGAGGCAAGGGGAGATGCGCCCCGGTTTCATCATCCAGAGAAAGCAGCACGATTTCTTCTACAAGTGTGAGTGGTGGTTTCATTGTTGTTTATGTTTTCCACAAACAACGTAGCGCAGATTTCGCGTTGGCAAGCGCAGGTAGGGTTTTACCCGATTCGCAAGTGACTTTGGATTTTTTCCAGCAATCTGGGGAAATCAACCGGCTTGGTATCGTAATCATCACACCCTGCATTCATTGCCATTTCACGATCCCCGGGGAGAGAATTCGACGTCAGCGCGATAACAGGAATTTTTTGATGCACCTCATCCGCTTTAAGCCGGCGGGTTGCCTCACGACCGTCCATGACTGGCATCTCCATATCCATGAGAATCAAGTCGGGGGCCCGCGTGACAACCAGATCAATGGCCTCTTGGCCGTTGCTGGCCGGAATGACTTCAAATCCCCGCTTGGAAAGGCGTGCGGCAAGCATCTCACGATTGAGTGCCAGATCATCAACAAGCAGGATTTTTTTCATCGCAAAAATCTTCCCACGGGTTGGATATGAGTCAAATCAAAGGCAAGCACCATACAGCCCTCTATTTGATTCCAGTCGCCAGCAGAGTTTGAAAAAATGGCGCTTCGTCTTCGCGGGATACAATCGAAGATTCAATTTTCAAGAACCCCGCTTTTTTGAGCATCCTCTGAAGTTCAATTTCCGAAAATCCGAGCCAAACATGACCATAAAGCTCCCGTGTCTGTTCTTGGGTGTGGCTGAGCAAATCCAGAATGATCACCTTTCCTCCGGGACGCAGGATGCGATAAGCCGCCTGGAGAGCCCGTTGAGGCGTTGCGGCGTGGTGCAAGGCTTGACTGAAAAGCGCCAGATCAACCGATGAGGCTTCAATCGGCGGGTCTTCGAGGTCACCCAACCGGTATTCGAGATTTTTAAACCCATGTTCCTTGGCGAGTGCCGCGCCGAATTCGACCATTTTTTCCGAGTTGTCGATGGCGATGATTTTTTTCGCGTTCTTTGCCAGCAGTTGAGAAAGCGTCCCCTCGCCTGCGCCCAGATCGGCAATAACCATCGGAGGCAAAAGTCGGAGCAAAGCATGGGAAAGGGCCTCCCAAGATCTTCCGGGGACATAGGTGCGCCCAAAGCGACCCGCGAGCTTGTTGAAATACTCGGCGGCTCGGTCCTGACGTTTCTTCAGCGTAAAAGCGAGATGCGCGCGGTCATTTGAGGCCTCTGGGACTTCTTCCCGGGCGGCATCAATAATAGCAACAACTCCGGTTCCCAGATCGTCATTCGCCGAGTAGAAAATATTTTTCCCCATGCGGCGGTCTTTCAACAAATCCTCCCGCTTGAGTTGGGCAAGACCTGTGGAAATACGGGACTGACCGAGGCCAAGGATCTCCTGCAACTCGGCGACGGTGAGTTCCTCCTCAACGAGCAAAAGCATCAGCCGAAGCCGTAGCGGATCGGACAGCGCACGAAGAGATTTTACGATTGACGACATACTGAACGCATCAATATATTCGCATACGAAGATACGTAAAGCTCAACCTCAAACAAACACACACTTATGTCCCGTCCTTATATTTTTTCCTCCGAGTCCGTTGGCGAAGGTCATCCTGACAAAGTCTGCGACACCATTTCCGACGCAATCCTCGACGCCTGCCTCACGATTGACAAAACCAGCCGCGTGGCTTGTGAAACATTTGTCAAAAGCAACACCGTTGTCGTCGGCGGCGAAATCACCATTCCTAAAATCAAAGGCGCAGCGCTTGATTCGGTGATGAATGTCGGCGGTATCGTCCGCGAAGCAATCCGAGGCATCGGTTATACAAATGACGATGATGTTTTTCATGCCGATCGCGTTTTTATCAGCAACCTGTTGACCAGTCAGAGCGCCGACATCGCCCAAGGCGTTGACGCCAAGAAAGCGGAAGGCAAAGCCACCGCAGAACAAGGTGCGGGCGACCAAGGCCTGATGTTTGGATTCGCTTGTAACGAGACACCGGAACTCATGCCGGCGCCGATCATGTTCGCCCACCGCTTGGGACGCGAACTCACAGCGATCCGCAAAGCCGGCAAGGTCAAATGGCTCCGCCCTGACGCCAAAAGCCAAGTCTCGGTTCTTTATCAAAATGGCAAGCCGGTCCGTGTAACCAATGTGGTTATTTCAACCCAGCACACCGAAGACGTAAAAATCGAAGAAATCCGTCGTTTCCTCATCGCGAATGTCATCCGCAAGGTCATTCCGAAAGAGTTCTTGGATGCCTCCACCGAATTCCTGATCAACCCGACTGGTCGTTTCGTTATTGGCGGACCTCAAGGTGACTCCGGCCTCACTGGTCGTAAAATCATCGTCGATACCTACGGCGGAATGGGCCGTCACGGCGGCGGAGCATTTTCCGGAAAAGATCCATCCAAGGTCGACCGCAGCGCCGCCTACATGGGTCGTTATGTTGCCAAAAACGTTGTGGCCGCCGGTCTCGCCGACCGCTGCGAAGTCCAATTCGCCTACGCGATCGGATATCCAAACCCCGTCAGCGTTCACATCGATACCTTCGGCACAAACCGCGTGGACGAAGCCAAAATTGAAAAAGCCGTTACCTCGGTCTTCAGCTTCAAACCCGCCGACATCGTCAAACAGCTCAACCTCCTCCGCCCGATCTACAGCAAGACCACGAACTACGGTCACTTCGGAAAAGAAGACAAAGATATTACTTGGGAGAAGACGGATAAGGCCTCCGCGCTGAAAAAGGCGGCGAAATAAAATAAAGTTGGAAGAGTTTTCAGAGTTCAGTTTTCAGGGATTGAAGCGATGGCTTATCGGTCTTTCGAAGATTTGGAAGTGTGGCAGCGGTCCTGCCGCCAATGCACATCCATTTACGAGATCTTTGAGAATTGTAAAAAATACTCCCTTAAAGATCAGATTGAGCGGGCATCGCTTTCGGTTCCTTCAAACATCGCTGAAGGTCATGAACGCAATACCAAGCCCGATTTCCAACGTTTCCTGACAATTGCTCTTGGTTCCAACGCAGAACTCCAAACCCAACTTTACATCGCTCGAAAACTTAACCTCATCGATCAACCCACGTTTCAAAACATGATAAACGAGTCCAAAGAAATCTCCGCCATGATCCGCGGACTTTGGAAATCAATCGCCCGCAAAACAACCACTGAAAACTGAATCCTGAAAACTTAAAACTCTCATGCCTACCAAAAAAACACCCAACTCCAAAACATCCGCTGCTGCTGTTCTCGCTGAACTGACCGCAGCTACTGCTAATCTGGCTAAATACGCATCCGCTACTCCAAAGGGCGCGGATTACGTTGTTGCTGACATTTCGCTTGCTGAATGGGGACGCAAGGAAATCAGCGTTGCCGAACATGAAATGCCAGGCCTCATGTCGGTTCGCAAAAAATACGCGAAACAAAAACCGCTGAAAGGCGTTCGCGTCACAGGCTCACTCCACATGACGATTCAAACCGCTGTTCTCATCGAGACACTGGTTGATCTCGGAGCGGATGTTCGTTGGGCTAGCTGCAATATTTTTTCAACTCAAGATCACGCCGCTGCAGCGATCGCAGAAACAGGAACGCCAGTCTTTGCATGGAAAGGCGAGACGCTCGAGGAATACTGGGAACTCACACTCAAAGCGATTACGTTCCCCGGCAATCAAGGACCCCAACTCGTCGTTGATGACGGCGGTGACGTGACTCTTCTCATCCACAAAGGCGCTGAACTCGAAAAAGGCGACAAGTGGGCCTATCAACCCGCAGACAACCACGAAGTCTCTGTTGTAAAATCCCTCCTCCGCCGCGTAGCCAAGGAACGTCCGGGCTTCTGGACGAAAGTGGCCAAAGCTTGGAAGGGCGTTTCCGAAGAAACAACGACAGGCGTCCACCGCCTCTACCAACTCGCCGAAGAAGGCAAACTCTTGGTTCCTGCCATCAATGTGAACGACTCGGTTACCAAATCGAAATTCGACAATCTCTACGGTTGCCGCGAATCGTTGGCTGACGGACTCAAGCGCGCTACCGACGTCATGATCGCCGGAAAAGTTGCTGTTGTTTGCGGATACGGCGATGTCGGAAAAGGCAGTGCTCACTCGCTCCGCGCCTATGGTGCCCGCGTGATCGTGACCGAAATCGATCCGATTAATGCGCTTCAAGCCGCGATGGAAGGCTTCGAAGTCAACACCGTCGAAAGCACTCTGGGCTTTGGTGATATCTACGTCACAACAACCGGCAACCTGGACATCATCACCGTCGAGCACATGCTGGCGATGAAAGATCAGGCGATCGTTTGTAACATCGGCCATTTCGACAACGAGATCCAAGTCGACGCGCTGAAAAAACACAAAGGCATCCGCATTGAGAACATCAAACCCCAATACGACCGCTACTACCTCCCGGGCGGCAAGAAGAGCATCTACATGCTCGCAGAAGGCCGTCTGGTAAACCTCGGTTGCGCCACAGGCCATCCAAGTTTCGTGATGTCCAATTCCTTCACCAACCAAACGCTCGCCCAAATCGACCTCTGGCAGAACAAAGACAAATACAAAAACACCGTCTATCGTTTGCCTAAGAAACTCGACGAAGAAGTGGCCCGTTTGCACCTCGAAAAAATCGGCGTCAAACTCACCAAACTCACCAAGGCTCAAGCCGGCTATCTCGGAATTCCCGCAGAAGGTCCCTACAAGCCCGAACATTACCGCTACTAAGCCGAATAGTTCATCAAATTCAAAAAGCCGGAGGGATCATTCCTTCCGGCTTTTTTGCTAACGCCGCGGTCACACCAACCGTGCCAGTTCTTTCGGGAGCGGGCAGTTGAAAACCATTTCCTTGCGAGTGACTGGGTGCCAGAAACGCAGGGAGCAAGAATGAAGCCCCAGGCGTTTCGCTGGGTCGCTTTTGGCTCCATATTTTTTATCCCCAATGATTGGACAACCCTCATCCGACAAATGGACGCGGATTTGATGGCGGCGACCGGTTTCGAGAGTCAATTCAACCAGCGACCTTCCTGACTTCTCTGCAAGCACGCGATAGTGCGTCACTGCATGCCTCGTGCTTTCACTCGGGCGGGCGCTGACAACCTTGAAGGGATTCGTTTCATCGAGATCCGATTCGAAAATTCCACTACTCTCGCGCAGGCATCCCTCCACGACCGCTTCGTAGCGCTTTTCCGCATCGTCCCAATGGCTCTGCAGGATTTCCTTCGCCTCGGGAGTTTTTGCAAAAACCATCAACCCTGACGTCTCGCGATCCAAACGGTGCACAATCCACACCCTATTCCGTGACATGGGATTTCCGTGGCGCACGTGTTGCATGAGTTGGTTATAGGCGGTTTTTTCCTGCTCCGACTCGCTCGCGATGCTCAGAAGATTCGGAGGTTTATCGATAACCAAAATATCCGCATCCTCAAAAAATACCCTAATCCCGGAACCAACCACAGAACTCGGCGACGCATATCGATCATTGCGCACCGCCACAACATCGCCAGGCACCAAGGGGTGATTGAACTGCGAGATCGCGCGACCATTCACCGTGATCGCCTGAAATTTCAACCACGTGCGAATCTGCTTCTTTTTCAACTCAGGCCAAGTGGCAAAACAATACGCCAACAACTCGGCGGGGCAGGTAACAGTGGACGGCTTGGGCATGCTGGTGAAGCAGGATGTTAATCAGGTTCGCTGCAATTCACCATGCGGGATTCAGAAAAATTTAATCAGCCCGCCGAGTCCAAAAAATCAGCGCCCAACCGGCAAGCAGGCACAAACCTCCCAGAGGCGTAATCGCACCCAACCATCGAACATTTGTCATCGCGAGCAGATAGAGCGAACCGGAAAAAATCAAAACGCCCACAGTCCACCAACGCACAACAGATGGACGTTTCTCAGAGGCCCAGAGCGAGGCGACCGCATGGACGAGATGATAAAAAACCGCTGTCTGCCAGATGGCGGCGGTATCATTGACGGCCAGCAGGTTTTTCAATCCATGGGCCCCAAACGCTCCCAACGCGACTCCAGAAAATCCTAAAACAGCAGCCAATTTTATCGAGTTCATCAGCGCTCATGCTTGCACGAAAATCCTATGAATATCAATATCGGGGCCTATGGGATGGTTGATCCTCTTGATTTTAACTGGGGCCTTGTTGACCTATTGGCTTGGGTCCCGCTTCTATGCTGGTTTTTTGGCACGCACTTGGAGATTTGACTCCTCCCGCCGCACCGCCGCTGTTTTAAAAAACGATGGGAAGGACTTCCTACCTTCCAAACCCTACATCCTCTTTGCGCACCATTTTGCTGCGATTGCAGGAGCCGGACCAATCGTTGGGCCAACGCTCGCACTCGCCTATGGCTACCTTCCTGCGCTTGTTTGGGTGATTGCCGGCGCCATTCTTCTCGGGGGAGTTCATGATTTAGTCACTCTCTTTATTTCCTCGCGGGAAGAGGGACGTTCGGTCGCAGACATTGCCCGTCTGTATCTTGGAAACACGGGCTACATCTGCAT
>JBEIMO010000020.1:0-17007 GCA_040378625.1 Verrucomicrobiia bacterium
GATTGTTTTTGAAGGTGTATTTTTTTGCGGCGAGCTTTTTGTTGCTGGCGACACGGTTTTCAACACGTTCTTTGAATCGAGAAAAAATCTCATGCGCCGGCGTGAGGTCACCGCGCTGGATCGATGTATCAAGGCTGTTTGCGTATTTTTTGGTAAACTCATCCACATCTTCTTGTGTGAAGTAGAGTTTATTGTAGTCGAGATTCTCGATATAGGTTGTCAGGAGCTTCGCCGACATGGCCTTGTCGAGGGGTTGCTGGCTGTAGTGGGCCTGCTGGAGAAGGTTTGCAACGGTCAATGCCACCTGACCCTGGTCTGCCGTTGGTGTCTTGGCTGCGTGGATAGTCGAAAGGAACAGCGTCAAGGCTGATGCGATGGCCACACTGGCGGTTCGTGAAAGCTTGAACATGATTAAGAGAATAATTACAGAGAAGCGGAAACAAATCAAATCTCAGTTGGTTACCTTCGATCCTGCACCTCATGAATCCTTTCAAAACTTTTACCGGCGGCCAACTTTTCACGAACTCTTATTTTTTGGAGGCACCCGAGGGGAATATTCTCTTTGATGCTCCAGACGGGGCTGATCAACATTTTGCAAAAACCAACATCGACTGGATCGTTCTCACCCACGGTCACTTCGACCACGTCATGGATGCTGCAAAAATCCAACGGCGTCATGGATGTAAAATCGCTTTTCACCCGGAAACCGTTCCCATGGTTACGGACGCAGCATTTTTCAAAAGGCATGGCTTTGATATCGATGTGGAGCCATTCCAACCCGATCTGTTGATCGATGAGGGCGATGTCGAGTTGGCGGGAGTGAAGTTCAGCGCACTCTATGTGCCGGGTCATTGCCCAGGGAGTCTGTGTTTTTATTTCCCGCAATTCGGTAAACTCATCGGAGGCGATGTTTTGTTCCGCGAAGGCGTTGGACGTTGGGATTTGCCCGGCGGGGATGGGCCATTGCTTTTCGACGGCATTCGAAAAAAAGTTTTTGCCCTCGATCCAGATACAATCGTTCTCCCTGGCCATGGTCCGGAGACCTCTGTGGGCTACGAAATGGAATACAATCCCTACGTCGCAAATTAAAAAATCATCCCTCGACAGATTCTTTCTCTGTGACTAAATAGAACTTTCATTCCCACCATATGCCACGTTTTCACTATGTAGCGCTCGATGCCCGAGGACAGGAATCATCAGGAGTCATCGATGCGGGATCCCAGACCGAAGCCGTTGCTCAATTGAGGCAGTCTGGCTATTTTCCTAAAAGCGTTACCGATGAAAGTAAGGCGCCTAAAAGTAAGGCAGCCAAAGCTCCTAAAGCCTCCGCCGCCCGCAAGGAAATCAAAATCAACATCCCATTCCTTGAGCGCAAAACGATCAAGCCGCGTGTTCTTATGATTTTTACGCGTCAGTTGGCGACGCTGATCGATGCAGGATTGCCGCTCCTGCGCGGGCTTACTGTGCTTGCGAAACAAGAACCTGATCCCGTTCTCAAAAAGGTCATCAGTTCGATCGCCGATTCTGTCCAAGCGGGCGGAACATTTTCAGAAAGTCTTTCCGGTCACCCAAAAATTTTCAACAAGCTCTATGTCAACATGGTAAAAGCCGGTGAATTGGGCGGTGTGTTGGAGATCGTTCTCCTGCGTTTGGCGGAGTTTCAGGAAAAAGCTCAAAAAATCAAAAACAAGGTGGTCTCGGCCATGTTCTATCCGGCGATCGTGCTCATTATCGCGGTCGTGATTATGGCATTCCTCTTGGTGTTTATTGTTCCGAAATTTGAAGCCATTTTTGCGGACATGCTGGGTGGAAAGCCGTTGCCGGGGTTGACCCAATTTGTTATCGCGACCAGCAACCTGCTTAAAAACAATATCATCATCATCCTTGGAGCGATTGGTGGCATTGTCTTTCTTTACAAATATCTGGCCAATACTCCCAAAGGGTCTGCGGTTATTGACGCATTCATGTTGAAAGCACCGGTTTTCGGGGATCTAACCCGCAAAAGCTCGATCTCGCGATTCACCCGCACACTGGGAACGCTCGTGACAAGTGGTGTGCCTATTTTGCAGGCGCTGAATATTACACGCGAAACCGCAGGAAATGCCGTCATTGCTAATTCGATCACACGCGTTCATGACAGCGTTAAAGAAGGTGAATCGATCGTTGTGCCGTTAGAAGCCAGCGGTGTTTTTCCTCCGATGGTGATTAGTATGATCGACGTGGGTGAGGAAACCGGTCAATTGCCGGACATGCTTCTCAAAATCGCTGAGGTTTATGATGACGAGGTGGACAATGCCGTTACTGGAATTACCTCGTTGCTCGAGCCTGTAATGATCGTCTTTCTGGCTGTTGTGGTCGGAACGATCGTTATCGCCCTCTTCCTGCCGCTCATCAGCATCATCAGCGGAATGCAGCAGTAGGATTCACTGTAAAAGCGGATTTCTCTCAATAACAAAAACGGCTCAACAGGGATTTGTTGAGCCGTTTGTTTTTAAACGGAATTTTTACCTTCTGAAAATTAGCTGATCTTTTCGAGCAGGTAGTTCTTCAGGTCCGCAATAGCGATGCGTTCCTGAGTCATAGAATCCCGGTGACGCAGGGTAACGGTGCCTTCTTTTTCAGGTCCGTTTTCACCAATGGTATCGAAGTCCACTGTGACGCAGAATGGTGTTCCAACTTCATCCTGACGGCGGTAGCGGCGGCCGATGGCTCCGGCTTCATCATAGAAAACATTCATGATCGGACGGAGTGAGTTTGCGATCTCTTTGGCTTTTTCCACGAGCACAGGCTTGTTTTTTAAGAGAGGGAAAATGCCGCATTTGATCGGAGCCATGCGCGGATGGAAACGCAGCACGGTGCGGGTTTCCGAGTTTCCTTTGTCGTCGGTGACCGTTTCCTCATCGAACGCTTCGCAGAGCAGGGCAAGGGTGGTGCGGTCAACGCCGGCACTTGGTTCGACGACGTGAGGAACAAAGCGTTCCTTGGTGGCTTCATCAAAATAGTCCAGCGGTTTTCCGGAATGCTCGATGTGTTTTCCAAGATCGTAATCGGTGCGGTAGGCAATGCCTTCGAGTTCGCTGACGCCAAATGGGAATTCGTATTCGAGGTCGTAGGTTTTTTTGGAATAAAACGCACGCTCACCATCGGGGATGTCATTGATATGGATTTTCGAGCGGGGAATACCGATGTCTTCGTAGAATTTGAGACGTTGCTCGAGCCAGTAGTCAGTGAGTTCCATGCCATTTTCCGGGCGGCAGAAATACTCGATTTCCATCTGTTCAAACTCACGGGAACGGAAGATGTAGTTGCGTGGGTTGATCTCGTTGCGAAAGGCTTTTCCAATTTGAGCAATTCCGAAAGGGAGCTTCTGACGTGTTGTGTCGAGCACGTTGCGGAAATTCACAAAGATCGCCTGCGCTGTCTCCGGGCGGAGGTAAACGAGATTGTCCTCGCTCTCGAGAGGGCCGGCGTGACTCTTGAACATGAGGTTGAAATCACGCGCTTCGGTGAGTTCCTTGCTTCCGCAGGCAGGGCAGTATTTTTGTCCATCCTTCTCGGGCAGTTGATCCGCACGGTTTCGGGAGTTGCATTTTTTGCAGTCCACCATGGGATCGCTGAAGGTCGCTTCGTGTCCTGAGGCCTTCCAGACCGCGCGGTTCATGATGATCGATCCGTCCATGCCTTCCATGTCGTCACGCTCACGCACGTTGCGACGCCACCAGAAATCCTTGAGATTCTTTTTTAGTTCGACGCCAAGTGGACCGTAATCCCAAAAACCGTTGAGGCCGCCGTAAATTTCGGATGATTGGAAAATGAACCCGCGCCTCTTGCAAAGGCTGACAATTTTTTCCATGCGCGTGGCTGAAGCGTCATTAGACATAGGGGCGGTATGAAAGCGAAGAGCCGCAGAAACGTCAACGCGGCAGTCGATTCAAAGTGCGTCCACGATTTCGCGAATCAGCTCGGGGCCGCGATAGACAAAGCCTGTATAAATCTGAACGAGATTTGCTCCGGCATCGAGTTTTTCCCGGGCTGCTGCGGCGTCCATGATTCCACCGGAGGCGATAATCGGAAGTTTGGTGGCAGAGCGGAGTAGGCGAATGACTTCTGTGGATCGTTGCCGCAGGGGTGCACCGCTTAAACCTCCTTGTTGGTCTTCGTTCTTGGAAACGGCAGTATGATCCAGCGTCGTATTGGTTGCGATGACTCCGGACAAGTTCTCAGACTCAGCCAAAGCGGCAATGTCGAGAACCGCGTCATTTGTCAGATCAGGGGCGATTTTTACCAAAAGGGGCTTGGCGAAGTTGATGCGCTTGAGTGTTCGGATGATTTCCGTAAGAGCATCTCGATCCTGAAGGGCGCGTAGCCCGGGAGTATTGGGGGAACTGACATTGATAACAAAATAATCCCCATACGGCAGGAGGAGGCTGTAGCTCGTAGCGTAATCGGATGGCGCGTTCTCAAGCGGGGTCAACTTGGATTTTCCAAGGTTGATGCCAACCGGAATTTTAGGCCAGTGGCCGCTTGCTCTGAGGCGCTGGAGACGTTTCGCGGCAACGCTCGCGCCACGGTTGTTGAATCCCATCCGGTTGATGAGAGCGTTTTGAACAGGATACCGAAAGCAACGTGGTTTGGCGTTTCCCGGTTGGGCGAGGGCAGTGATTGTTCCGACCTCTGCAAAGCCAAACCCCAGAGATTCCCACGCGCCAAGGGCAACGGCATTTTTATCCATTCCTGCCGCGAGACCAACGGGATTGGGAAAATCCAAGCCAAACAATTTTACCGGATGCTCTGGTGCAGCGCCGAATCCCGAGCGCAAAAAGGAACGCGGAGTGAGGCGCAAACCGGCTAGAGCAAGATTGTGCGCGGCTTCAGCAGGCAAACTGAATAAGAATGGCCGCAGGATTTCGTTGTAAAAATTCACTCCTGCATCTTAAAGCGGCTCCCGCTTTCGCGACAAACAAAAGTGAATCGTGCCTAAAACTTGGGGATGGCCGTTTTTGCGGCAGACTTGACGCACAGATGCCAGACTCCGATAAATAGAGATTCCATGACAGCAACTGAAATTTTTGGACGCCTCAGCGAATCGCAAGCCGGAGAAGTTTTAAACTGGTTGGCGGAAAATGACCGTGGAGCCTACCGGACCTGTGCCGGAATGTTGGCATCCCGCCGCAAATTGCGCCCTGTTTTTGTCGAGCGCAAACCCCGCGAGGAACGCAACGCTTGGATCAAGGAAGCTCTTTCTAAACCGGCTAACATGGATCTGGCTCTCGAGATCCTTCAAGTTTGGATTCTTGGCAAAAACGGCGAAATGGTCTGTTCGTTTTTGGACGCGCTGGCGATTTCCCATGATGGAAAAGGATTGATCGATAATATTCCTTCAGAGCCCGCCTCGGATAAATTGGAGCAGGCCGTGGAAATGCTTGTTTCGAAATACCCGCCGTTCGTCGTCTTTATTTATTTGCATCTCTTTTCGGGAATGGATGAAGCCGGTTGGCCACTGTTGAATGGTCTACTGCAAAGCAAATCGTCCCTTTCCGAGGAAGCTCTCCTAAAAGCCGCATGAGTTCGCAATTTTCCGAGTCCCTTTCCGATGCCTTGGAAACTTTTCAATCTCTTCGTGTCCTCGAACCGAAGATTGTTGAATCGGCAGATCTCGTTCTTTCTTGCTTGAAATCCGGCGGAAAACTCCTGCTCTGCGGAAATGGCGGCAGTGCGGCGGATAGCGCGCACATTGCGACCGAATTCACCTGCCGCTTCATGGGTGACCGTCGCCCGTATCCCGCGATTTCACTGACTTCGGATGGGGGATTGCTCACAGCAATCGGGAATGACTACGTATTCCAGGATGTTTTTGTTCGCCAAGTCCGTGCTTTTGGAAAACCAGGCGATGTCTTGATTGCTCTCACCACAAGCGGCAAATCTCGGAATGTCCTTTCAGCAATTGAAGAGGCCAAACGCATTGGTCTCAAAACAATTTCCTTTCTCGGAAAGGGCGGGGGATTCACCAAAGGTGCCGCCGATGTGGATATTCAGGTGGCCGGAAGCGTGACCGCACGAATCCAAGAGGCCCACAAATTTCTCCTCCACACCATCTGTGAGCTCGTTGAGCCCGGATTGGCCAAGGAATAAAATACTACTCCGCTTTCTTGCGAGCGCGGCGGGCGTCGATGAAGGATTTGACGCAAAGAATCAGGAAAACGAGGCAGATGACGCCCATCGTGATTTGAAGTCCAACGGCCAACGGACGCTGCGCAGTGCCTGCCATAAGTGCGCCAAGTTTCGGAAGCCCCATGCCAAGTCCGCCAAGCGTTCCCAGCAATCCGGTGAGCGCGGCCACATGCATGACGTGCATACGAATCGATGGCTTGATCGCCCCAAAGAATCCGCAAAGAAAAATGATCGATCCAAAAACGGCAGGAATGAGTGAGGTATAGTGCGAGGACCCGGTCCCCAAAAATGCGGCGAATCCCAAAACGTCCAAAATCAGTCCAAAGGTAATAGCAAGTGTAGGCATGGCGCAGAAACTTGACTGGATTCTCTCAACACGCAAGTGCCGAGTTTGAATGGAACGCAAAAAAAGGTGCCAATCGAAAAGCTCGTTGAAAATTCTCTGAAAATCAGTTTCTGCAAGTGGTGGAGCCTAGGGGATTCGAACCCCTGACCTCCTCAATGCCATTGAGGCGCTCTACCAACTGAGCTAAGACCCCGTAAACGGGAGACTCGGGATCATTCACGAAACGACTCGCAAGATCAAGCGGGAATCTTTAGCGGACGCTCAAAAAATCTCGGGCATAAACTAAGCCTTCCTTGCAAGCGCCACACGTTGCAGCAATCAAGCATTTCCTATAGAGTGCAGGCATGTCCACAACCCGCACACCGCTCCGATCAGAAGTTGCTGAATCCGATAAATGGGATCTTTTGCCGTTGTATGTATCGCCCGATGAATGGGAGGCCGACTTCACTCGGTTACAGAAAAGCTATGAGGGCATTTCCAAATTTCGCGATCGCCTTGCTTCATCGCCGAACGTTCTTGCTGAGTGTCTGGAGTTTGAAAAATCCCTCGATCTTCTGACGGAACAACTCAACCAATACGCCGCGCTTTCAACGGCAGGGGATAGTTCCGATGCGGAAGCTCTCTCTCGTGAAGCGCGCTTGGATAGCCTGCTTGTGCGGGTGGGGGAGGCTTTCTCTTTTATTTCTCCTGAAATTCAGGCGATTCCTGATGATCGCTTTGACCAGTATCTTTCAGATCCCGCGCTCTCGGACTGGACGATTCCTCTGAAAAAATTGCGCCGTCGTAAAAAACATACTCTTGGCACTTCGGAGGAACGCCTGCTCGCTCTTGGATCTGCGGCCATTCGCGGTCATGGTGAGACATTCTCCCAACTGACCAATGTGGACATGAAGTTTGGTGTGCTGAAGGACGGTTCCGGCAACGAGCGCGAACTGACGCAGAGTTCATTTTCCTCATTTCTTCAGCAGCGTGATCCTGCCGTTCGCAAGACGGCATTTCATCAGTTCTACCGCGAGTTTTCAGACCATGAATTCACTCTGGCTGCGAGTTTGGCGAGTTCTGTGCGAGCTGATGTTTTTTATGCTCGGGCAAGAAATCATTCGAGTGCCCGTGAGTCAGCGTTGTTTGGCGATGATGTCCCTGTCTCGATTTACGAAAATCTGATTTCCACCGTTCGAGGTAATCTTGGCGCGCTCTTCCGATATTTCGAACTGCGCCGACGCGTTTTGAAGCTCGATGAAATTCACCACTACGACACCTATGTGCCCATGGTGGAAAATGTGCAGACCAACGTGCCTTGGAACGATGCCGTCGCTCAGGTCATCGATTCCCTCAAGCCGCTTGGCAGTGAATACACTCAAACTCTCGACCACGGTCTGCGCGATGGACGTTGGTGCGACCGATATGAGAACAAAGGCAAGCGCAGCGGGGCATTTTCCTACGGCACATTCACAAGCCCGCCATACATCATGATGAACTATAAGGCGGATGTGTTCTCGGATGTTTATACGCTGGCCCATGAAGCAGGCCACTCGATGCACACATGGTATGCCCGAGGCGCTCAGCTTTACCAAAATTACGGCTACCCGATTTTCCTCGCCGAGGTGGCTTCCACATTCAACGAAATCCTCCTCACCGAATATCTCCTCGAAAAAACAACGGATAAAAAAATGAGGGCGTTTATCCTGAATCGTCAAATCGACGACCTCCGCGGAACCCTCTATCGCCAGACGATGTTCGCCGAATTCGAACGCGACATCCACGCTGCCGAGGAGGCAGGGGAAGCCCTCACACTCGATGGATTCAAAAAAATCTACCGACGCCTCCTCACGGATTACTTTGGCCCTGGATTCGTCGTTGATGCAGAGTTGGACTTGGAGTGCCTCCGAATCCCTCATTTTTACAACGCCTTCTATGTTTATAAATATGCCACGGGCATTTCTGCCGCAGTGGCATTGGCTCGCCAGGTTTTGGAATCTGGCGATGCAACGCGCTACCTGGGTTTCCTCAAGAGTGGGGGAAGTCGCTTCCCAGTCGAAACACTTTGCGAAGCCGGTGTCGATATGAGCAGTCCTGCACCAGTTCAAGCCACACTCGACCTCTTCGCTCGCCGAGTCGCAGAACTCGAGGACCTCATCGCATAACTCCTGCCAAAAAGGTCAATCAGTCACCTCTACTCCACCGCGTTTTCCAAAAGAAAACGGGCAATCGTTCGCGAAGCTGGCGGTTTTTGAAGTTGGAGTAAATTTCTTCGCCATGTCCTCCAAAGGGCGCCTTCGTTAGTGATAGCGCCTTTGACGATATTCAGGACGTGCTCGGGGCTTTGCGAAGCCAAGGCGCCAATGGCTGTTTGCTGAATGTAAGCGATGTTTCCCTCTTCCTGCCCTGGAACAATATGGCTCACGACAAACGGGATCTGTGCCGCGATAGCTTCTTGAACCGTTGCTCCACCAGCCTTGCCAATAAAAATATGATGAGAGCCCATCAAAGCCGGCATTTTATCGGTCCAACCAATCAAATCGCCGCGTGCCGGAAGACGCTCCCGCGCAAGGGCGCTTTGAACATCCTGACGACGACCCGTGATGACGTTGACCGTTGCGTTTTCAAGTTTTCCAAGAAGTCGCAATGTTTCGATGGCGCGATCAGGAGTCCCTCCCGGAAAAAACAAAAGTCGCCAGTGACCATCATGCGGTGGTGGCGCAGGGATGAAGTCCTCGAATTCCATGCCGACAGGAAATCCCAGATTGTGAATTTTATCATGGGGCACGCCGTCTTCTTTCAAAACTAAAGCAGTCGGTTCGTCGGCAACAATCGCTCCATCGCTCGGATAGCGATACCAAGCGGAGTTGATCATCGTGGAGTCCGTTATGACTGTATAAAATGGGGCGCGAACGCTGGAGTCGGCCTTGCGGACTTTGGACATGATGTAGCCAAAGACCGGATAGGTGGACGCAATAATGTTGGGGCGAAATTCCTTTACCAGTCCGTGAACGGCAGAGGTCAGTTGCGAAAGCAGAGGTGCCATTCCCTCAATCATCCCTGGCTTGCTGAGCATCTCGAAAACAAGACGCCAGAGAGCGGGGTAATTGTTAATCGCCAGAGAATATCCGCGTTGCATAAGGTTATTCACCACAGGATTTGTGCGAGTGTAGGGATCTACCACCATGACCTCCGCATGAGGACCTGCCTGAGCAAGAATAGCGTTGCGGATATTCCGCGCGGCGGTGTTGTGACCCTCTCCCATGCTGGCGGTGAGAATTAGGACGCGTATCTGTTTATTGGTCTGCATGCTGGCTGAAGACGAATTCTTTCAAAAAACGAATCAGAATCAAGCTGTCGGGTGCGAATTAACCTGTGCCGCCAAAACTTTGGATTCTGCAGAACCATCGTGAAAGCGTGTTGAGATCGTTTGGCCGTTATGAATTTGTGACGCAGATCGGATGAGATGCCCCTCCTGATCGAGTGTCAGTGTGTATCCTCGGGCCAATGCCGCATTAGGATTGAGGGCTTTGATCAAGGCGGCATTTTGAGAAAGTGTGGCCTGAGTTTCTTTTTGCCGTTCTGAGCAAATCCTGTTCATCGC
This sequence comes from Verrucomicrobiia bacterium, assembly GCA_040378625.1. Lineage (GTDB taxonomy): Bacteria > Verrucomicrobiota > Verrucomicrobiia > Chthoniobacterales > Terrimicrobiaceae > UBA967. The sequence goes on from JBEIMO010000020.1 coordinate 10,101, forward strand.
ACTCCGGCGCTGTTCCAGAGCATTGGTCATATCAGCGATTTTTCTTTCAGGACTTCTCGCAAGAATTGTTCGGGTGAAGCGCTCCAGAATTAGCGTTTGGTTTTGAATGCCTCCGGCTGCATTTGTTTCCAGATCATCCAAAAACCGGTCGAGTGTCTGACTGTGATCCCGCAACACACGTTGCGGTTCGAAGAAAAGAGCCGTGCGCCCCAGATTTTCTAAAAAGGTCTTAACGGATTGGATGCGACTCTGCACTGGTCTCCTCAGCCTGACCTCGAGATGTTGGAGTTTTTCAGCGATCTCACTGGAGTCTGCGGAAAGGATTTCAGCAGCTGCACTGGGGGTCGCAGCACGAACATCGGCGGCAAAATCAGAAATCGTAAAATCAATCTCATGCCCAATCGCACTCACGACAGGCACGGGAGAGTTTGCTATGGCGCGCGCAACAGCTTCTTCATTGAATTCCCAGAGGTCTTCCAAGCTCCCGCCGCCGCGCGTCACAACAATGACATCCACAGGCGCAATGCCGAGACTCTCAGTTTTGCCTAATAAACGAACGGCCTCGGCGATTTCGGAAGCGGCTCCTTTGCCTTGCACGCGCACAGGAAAAATAAGGACTTCAATACCACGCTGACGTCGGTGCAGAACATTTAAAAAATCCCGCACGGCGGCGCCAGTGGGGGATGTCACCACTCCGATCCGGCGTGGAAACTTAGGCAACGGACGTTTTTTCTCTTGCTTAAAAAGGCCTTCTGCATCGAGTCGGCGTTTGAGTTCTTCGAATTTGGCCTGAAGCGCTCCGGCACCGCGCTCCTGAACGCGACGCACGATGATCTGATAGTTCCCGCGTGCCTCATAAACAGTGAGTTCTCCGAATATCTGCACCTGCACGCCATCTGCGAAATTCATCCCGCGCAATTGCGGAGTCTGACCCGCAAAAAGGACGCATGCGAGTTGGGACGCAGCATCTTTCAAAGTGAAATAAATATGACCAGATGACTGCCGCCTCAGGTTGGAGACTTCGCCCTCGACCCAGAGCGAGCCGATGCTTCCTTCCAGCAATCCGCGCACTTTGCGGGTCAATGCAGAGACGCTCAAAATCTCGGGTTCCTCGGCCTTGACGGGTGAACGCGTTTTCACGGGTCCTGATCGCAAATCGAAATCCAATTGCATGAATTTATCTAACGTGAAAATGGATTTTTTTGACAGAATTAACCTGAGTCACCTCTTCTCTGTGCCCCTTTGCCTCCGTAGTTAAATTTGTTGAATTGGAGTTCAAGCAACTTTGCTCGAAAAATGCTTTTTTGCCTTCGAGAACGAGTTTGCTATCGTCAGCTTATGAAATTGCTGAACATTGCCGCGCTATTGATCATTCCCGCCGCGCTTCTCGCGAGGGAAACGATGATTGATAACACGGGAGTCGTTGAAAATCCGAAGCCCACATGGGAGACCGAGCGGCAGGCGAGAACGTTCTCGCTTCTTATTCCAGCCCCGCGTGGCCAGATCGCCGACCGCAATGGACAACCCCTCGCTCAAAGCCGTGTCAGCTACAATCTGGCGATCAGCTTTCCGATGCCTCTTGATTGGCCGGACAGTAAAATTATTTCCTTTACCCGCCAGCAATGCGCCATTGCAAGCAGCCTCACAGGACGTGATCTCAAGGTTTCCGATTCCGCAGCTCTCACTCACTACAAAAACCGGGGAGTTCTGCCGCTCGACATTGCCGAAGATCTTTTGCCGCGCGAGTTGACGGCCGTTCAAAAAAATATGCCGCCGAATCAGGTGCTTCGTCAGGCCTATGTCAGATTCTACCCGAACGGTCCTTTGGCGGCACATGTCATCGGATACACCGGCCCACAGGCTCCGCTCTCAACTCGCCCGATTGAAAACAACGACCTCATCTTTCCAGAAAGTGAGGGACGCGAGGGATTGGAGCAGATTTTCGATAAGGAATTGCGCGGTCAACCAGGCCTCCTCCAAATCACTTTTGGAGCTGATGGAAAGAAAGTCTCCGAGCGTGTAGCCCGTCAACCAGTGCCCGGATATAATGTCATCACCACGCTGGATCTGAATGTTCAGCAAACGTGCGAAAAAGTTTTTGCAAAAAATGCGAAACGCGGAGCGATGGTCGTCATGGATCCGAACAATGGAGAAATTCTTGCGATGGTTTCGTATCCTGCCTTCAACCCGAATGATTTTGTGCCATTTGTAAAACCCTCCGTTTTTACGGCCTATTCGAATGACCCGGCTGACCCTCTTGTTCCGCGTGCTTTCCGTTCGGCTTACCCTCCAGGCTCGACATTTAAAACGTTTGTGGGCCTCGCAGCCTTGCAGAGTGGACTCATTAAAATTGAAGAAACTTTTTTCTGCCCGAGAGAATTCACTGTCGGCAACTACACATTCAAAAATTGGAAGAAAGTGGATGTGGGTCGTTTGAATTTCAAACAAGCCCTCACGCAGTCCTGCAACACTTGGTTTTATCAGGCTGGCATCAAGATAGGCTCAGATCCGATCATCGAATACGCAAACCGTCTCGGTCTCGGACGCCGCACGGGAATTCCACTTCGCGCGGAAGCTTCGGGAAACATTCCGAATGACGAATACATGCAGCGCGTCCACAAACGAACAATCAAAGGCGGTGACGTGGCAAACATGTCGATCGGCCAGGGCGACATCCTCATCAGCCCTCTTCAAATGACCCAAGCCATGAGTGTCATAGCCAGCGGAGGCGTATTCCATCAGGCTCGCCTCGTGATGCAGGTTCAAACAATCAACAACAAAGTCATTGCTGCCTACCCGGATCGCATACGAGATCAAGTCCCCGTCGCGCCAGAAGTAAATAACGATCTTCGTCGCGCTCTGGTGGCTGTTACGAGCGACGGACAAGGCACTGCGCATAGTGCGCAGGTGAAAGGAATCGAGGTCGCTGGAAAAACAGGAACAGCCCAATGGGGACCAACGGATCGTCAGCGTATCGCCGCTTGGTTTACTGGATTCATGCCGGCTAATGATCCCAAATACGCATTCACCGCGCTCTACGAAGGCGAACCGAATGACCAATCTGTTCACGGCGGATCTCACGCCGCGCCGCTTGTAGGGAAGGTCTTTCGTGAGCTCTATGCTCCAAAAACAACCGGGAAAAATGAGGGTGGAAAATCCGCTTCACCCAACAAGCCCAGCGTAGTGGAAGAACCGCGCGAGCCTATTCCTGTCGATGAGTCCAATTAAAAATTTTAAAATAGTTTCAAAAAAATCCATGTCGTCACTTGACACATCACGCGTGATTTGGTGCTGTCAAATTGTTCGTTAACTCGATCAAAACTCATAACCCACACAACAAACAAAAATGAATAAAGTCGAACTCACCGTAGCAGTCCAAAAAACACTCGGATCCAGCAAAGCAGACGCAGAGCGCGCTGTTAACGCCGTCATCGACGGAATCAAACTTGGTGTTAAAAAAACCAAGACCGTTCAACTCATTGGTTTTGGAACTTTCAAAATCAGCAACCGTAAAGCCCGCGTTGGCGTAAACCCAAAGACTGGCCAAAAAATCAAAATCAAAGCTTCGAAATCGGTGAAGTTCGTTGCAGGTAAAGCTTTCAAATCCTCTGTAGGTTAATTTCCCCTCCGCATGAGCCTTTCGGGGCTCCGGATAGCGACCCGTTTAGGCCTCGGCTTGAACGGGTCTTTTCTTTCCATATTGAAAAACATTTTCTGAAAGATATTTTCAGTCCATGTCTTTTGAAAAATCCCTGCTAGCCGCGCAGGGTTACATTGAGTTGGAGATGCCTCTTGAGGCTCTCGCCGAGTTGGATGCTCTTCCTTCCAAGGAGAAAAATTCCGAGCAGGCTTTGCAATTACGACTCTTTGTCCACATGAAGCAACAAAACTGGGACGTTGCACTCGATGTCTGCCGTTTCTTACGGGAGATTCACCCGGATGGAGTAGCGGGTTATATTCATGGGGCATTCTGCCTTCACGAACAGGGGAAAACGGCCGAGGCCCTTGAACTCTTGCTCAACGGTCCAACCACTCTCGCAGACGAGGCAACTTATTTTTACAATCTGGCCTGCTACAGCGCCGTGCTGGGCGATATCACGGCAGCCATCAAATACGTGCATGCGAGTTTTGCGATGGATGATAAATTTCGCGACATCGCGAGGCTCGATCCAGATTTGAACCTGATCAAAGAGGCTTTGTGAGAGCGGTTCGTGCGGCGTTTGAAAACAACTTCTCCAGCGGGAGCGAAGTAGGTGCTGCGGTCAGCGTTTTTGATGCAAATGGCCCGGTTATTTCTCTTCATGGGGGATTTCGCGACCTCGCGCACACGACACCTTGGACCTCTGACACGCTTGTTCTAATCTGGTCGGCAACAAAAGGCCTCGCTGTAGCCTGCACGCTTCATGCGATGGAACAAGCGGGCGTCGATCTCGAAACAAGGGTGGGGGACATCTGGCCGGAATTCACTCAATCTGGAAAATCCCATATCACGCTTGGACATGTTCTCTCTCATCGTGCCGGACTCTGTGCAATTGAGGATTCTGCCGCATCGCTGCTCGATCGCGAGAGCGTTGTTCGCGCTATAGAAAAACAAACTCCCCTTCGAGAAATCGCCGACGGCCCAGCATACGGACCGCGCGTCTTTGGATTTATTCTGGATGAAGTCGTGCGACGTCTCACAGGAGGAATTTCATTGGGCAATTACTGGCGTCAGGTTTTTGCCGACCCACTGGAACTCGAGCTATGGATAGGACTCCCCGAAGAATTGCACCACCGCGTGGCTACAATGATAGCTCCGCGCGTCATCAAGCCCGAGCCTGGTGATGTGTTTGCCGCAGCCTTTGCCGACCCTGCCACGCTCACGCGTCGCGCCTTTGCATTGCCATCAGGTCTGCCGTCGGTCTCGGCCATGAACGCCCCGCACGTTCGATCGGCCTCGCTTCCTTCCATGGGAGGAATTGGTTCAGCCGATGCGTTGGCAAAATTTTACGCCGTGCTCGCTCTTGGCGGGCGGTTTCAAAATCAGGAATTCTTCGGTGATAAGTTGAGACGTTGGATGGGCTCACGCCTAACCCAAGGGTTTGACGAGGTCTTGAAAGTTGAGACCAGTTTCGCAGCGGGATTTATGATGGATCCCATCAACGAATCTCACCAAAAAACACGTTCGCTTTTTGGTCCATCGGTCCATGCCTTCGGACACGCCGGCGCAGGAGGAAGCCTTGGCTTCGCTGATCCCGAGCGGGGACTCGGCTTTGCCTATGTGATGAATCAGATGGAACCGGGCGTTCTCCCCAACGATCGTTGCACATCCCTTGTCTCGGCCTTTTACGAGGAAATGAATTGAATCCGCCCGTATTTCGTCCCTCAATCGCATTTTTGCCAATTCGGTAATTCTATCCAACAAGTTTCCTTCATTCCGCGCCATGCAAGGGCAGGGGAAAGTTTCGATAAATTCGTTCAAATAAGCTTGAACATTTTGAGGGTGCTGCGAGATTTTAGGGTCATCCTCCCTCTTTCTAACCACTGTGGGACACACAATCCAAGAGCCTGCGACGGTAAAAACCCCTTCATTTACCAAAGGCGGCAGCTTGTTTGAAATAAACGATGAAACCGCCAGCGGCGATGATTTCACTGCTTCGAACTCGGGGCAGTTGACGCCTTTTCAACAAGAAGTCATCTCCCTTTTCATCAGTGCCGCTGCGGCCCTGGCTTTGCCCAAGTCCCTCGGTGAAATTTACGGATTATTTTTCAGCACCGAAGAGCCTCTCGCCTTTGAAGACGTTGTTGAAAAATTGCAAATCAGCCGAGGTTCTGCGAGCGAGGGCATTCGTCGTCTACGATACGTTGGCGCGCTCAAACCCGCGGATGTCCCAGGTCACCGACGGGAACATTTTACTGCCGAGACCAGCTTGCGCAAACTTGCCAGCGGATACCTTAGAGATCGTATTCATCCCCAACTCGAGAGTGGGGAACATCGCCTCAGTGCCTTGAAAGCATCAATCTCCGAATCCTCTCCTCAATCTAACTTCCAGCACGGCCGAGCCGGCCAAATTAGCAGTTGGCATAAATTTTTCCAAAAAACCCTCCCGATCATTAATGCTTTGGCAGGTAAGTTTTAAGAAACACACGACCAAGCCCTTGTTTTTTCTCTGAGTTCTTTGTGCCTCTGTAGCTAAAATAATATGCTAAATTCCTCGATTCATGCGGCTTCTAATTGGCGCCCGTTTGCAAATGATCCAATTATTTTAACCTCATTAGAGTGGATTGATAAAAATGGAGATAACTCAGAAATAGGAATTTATGAACTGGGGCAGACTGGTTGGTTTGTGAATGTTCATGGTTACAAAACTCAATCACGAGAAGAATGCACTTGGGAAAACCACACCAAGACCATCGATATCCAATACATGATTGATGGTGCCGAATGCATCGACATCACACCGGTGGAAAAATTGGGAGACCCTGTTCTCTACAAGCCTGAATCCGACACTCAGAAATTCGCCGCATCCAACCACCCAACATCCCAAATCGTCCTCCAACCGGGTGACTTCGCAATCTTCATGCCCGGCGAAGCCCATCGCCCCAAAATTGCCGTCAGCGATCCCGCTGAACTCCGTAAATTAGTTGTAAAAATCCCTGTTGCTCTATTGAAATTTATATAGGTTGCTGGTATAGAGCCTTTCTTTCATTGACTGCCCTCTTATCCATCTCCGTGCACTCTGTGTCCTCTGTGGCTAAATAATTTCCCACTATAATGACAGCAAAAAGATTTTATGATTGGCAAACGGCGGGTGGCGTTGATGATGTAATGAGGTTTGTCAACTGCTTGGAAAAATCTGACTTGGAGTGGTGCGTTATTGGTGGAGTTGCAGTGAATCATTGGGCCGAAGAACCTATGGTGACTCAA
>JBEIMO010000021.1:0-16719 GCA_040378625.1 Verrucomicrobiia bacterium
CATCTCCACGATCGTCGTTATTTTCTCATTTGATGTTTCAGCGCGCGATGACGATGAGGATTTCGCTTTTAATGCGCGTTGAAAAAGAAATCATTCCCCAAACATGGCACGAATTATACGAGCCGGCCTGATTCAGGCCTCCAGCACGGACGATGGTGATCAAGACCCGAAGGTTATTCGCGTGGCGATGATCGAGAAACACATGAAGCTCATTGAGCAGGCCGCCCGTGAAGGCGTTCAGGTTCTCAGTCTACAGGAGCTTTTTTATGGTCCTTATTTTCCGGCGGAACAATCCATGCGCTGGTATGGATTAACGGAGCAAGTGCCCGATGGCCCCACGATCCAACTTATGATGGAGACCGCCAAGCGACTGGGCATCGTTCTTGTTGTTCCGATTTACGAAGTGGAAGGAACCGGGATTTACTACAACACAGCAGCGGTAATTGATGCGGATGGCCGATTCTTGGGAAAATACCGCAAGAGCCATCTGCCTCACTGTCATCCCGGATTTTGGGAAAAATTTTACTTTCGGCCAGGCAATCTCGGTTATCCAGTTTTTGAAACGGCAGTCGGCAAGGTTGGAGTTTATCTCTGCTACGACCGCCATTTTCCTGAAGGGGCGCGCTGCCTTGGACTCAATGGCGCGGAAATTGTCTTTAATCCCTCGGCGACCGTTGCGGGCCTGAGTGAACACCTTTGGAAAATCGAACAGCCTGCCCATGCTGTCGCGAACCAATATTTTATTGCTGCCATCAATCGTGTCGGAATGGAAAAGCCATGGAATATCGGGGAGTTTTACGGACAAAGTTATTTCTGCGATCCGCGTGGACAAATGCTGGCGGTGGCTTCGCGAGACAAAGACGAACTACTCGTCGCCGATTTGGATTTGGGGATGATTGAAGAGGTGCGGAATGTTTGGCAGTTCTATCGTGACCGCCGCCCTGAAACCTATTCGCCAATAACGAATCTTTAACCCCATGGCCCTCCTCATCCAAAACGGTGAGATCGTAACCGCTTCGGGTTGCTATCAGGCAGATATTCTTTGCGAAGGGGAAACGATTCACGAAATCGGAGTCAATCTTGTCGTTCCTGCCGATGTTGAAAAAATCAATGCGACTGGATGTTTGGTTTTCCCTGGATTCATCGACCCTCACGTTCACATTCATCTGCCTTTCATGGGCACTGTGGCGAAGGATGACTATGCTTCAGCCAGTAAGGCAGCTCTTCTTGGGGGAACCACGACCGTTATTGAAATGATCTGCCCCTCGCGGGATGAGGATCCGGAGGCCGCATTCCATCTGTGGAAAAACAAAGCCGAGCCACATGCCGTTTGCGACTATTTCTTTCATCTGGGAGTGACCCGTTTGGTCCCTGGCGATGAGGAAAAACTCAGGCGCCTTGTTCGAGAAGAAGGTGTCGCATCATTCAAAGTTTTTTTAGCCTATAAAGGCGCTCTCGGTATTGAGGACGATGTTCTCTACAAAACGCTCAAACTCGCGAGGGAATTAGGAGTCATTGTCACGGCGCATTGTGAAAATGCGGAGCTCATTGCCGCTCGTCAGCAGGAGTTGATTGCTGCAGGGAAAACCGGCCCAGAGTGGCATGAACACTCCCGTCCGATTCAAGTTGAAGTCGAAGGCTGCCATCATTTGATGACCTTCGCCAAACTCACGGGTGCGCACGTTTATGTGGTGCACACAAGTTGCGGCGATGCGGTGCGCGTGATCGCCAATGCCCGGAAGGATGGCGTTAGTGCTTGGATTGAGACGGTCATCCCTTATCTGACGCTTGATAGCACTTATGCGGAGCGTCCGGATTTTGAGGGGGCCAAATATGTCATGAGCCCACCTATTCGGAGCCATCAGGAGCAGGGGGTTCTATGGCAGGCTTTGCGCGATGGCGTCATTAGCACGGTGGCAACGGACCATGCGCCTTTTGACTTTGCTACGCAGAAACACATGGGCCATCCCGATTCCCAAAAATGTCTCAATGCAAACTTCGATCCCAGCGGACTTGCCGGAAATTTCTCTTTAATTCCGAATGGCATTCCCAGTATCGAGGAGCGCGTAAAACTTCTATATACCCACGGTGTCGCGACAGGGAGGATTTCTCTCGAGACCTTTGTTCGTGCCGCCAGCACGGAAGCGGCAAAAATTTTTGGACTCTATCCGCGTAAGGGCGAAATTGCTGTCGGCAGTGATGCCGATCTGGTGATCTTCGATCCCAATCAGAAAAGCACGATCTCAGCAAAAACCCATAGCATGGCTACGGATTACTCTGCTTTTGAGGGATGGCCTGTGATTGGAAAAATTCGCGATGTGGCCGTGCGCGGAAAGTTCGTGGTGCGTAATGGCGAATTTATTGGTCAGGCTGGCCACGGGCAATATTTGCGCCGTCCCTGCACGCACTGATCCCCCAATCTTCTACGGAGACAACCTGGCTGTGCTCCAGGCCTCGTTCTTCCGAGTGTAGCAAAAGCGGTCATGCAATCGGTCGTGCCCGCCCTGCCAAAATTCAATCCTTTCTGGAATCACACGAAATCCTCCCCAGAAATCCGGTTTGGGAATGTTGCCGTCTGCAAAACGTTTTTCGAATTCCGCGTAACGCGTGAGCAAAAACTCACGGGACGGAATTTCGGTGCTTTGCTCGGACACCCAAGCTCCAAGCTGACTTCCTTTCGGACGGCTTAAAAAGTAGGCAAGCGATTCTTTCTCGGAAATTTTTTCCACATGGCCAGCCACTTCGACCTGTCGCTCGAGAGTGATCCATGGAAAAAGCAACGCGGCCTGGGGATTCTCAGCGATATAGTGGGCTTTGCGGCTTCCGTAGTTTGTAAAAAACACAAACCCGCGTTCATCGAATCCCTTTAAAAGAACCGTCCGGCAGGAGATGTGGCCTTTTGAGTTCGCCGTGGCGAGCGTCATTGCATTTGGTTCTGCGATCCCTGCAGCACTGGCTTCTTGAAACCAAATGCGGAATTGCTCGAGAGGATCGGCGTTCATTGTGGTTTCGGAAAGCGGATCACGGCCATAGTCCACTCTCAGGTCTTGCAAATTTAAATCGCGGCTCATGGTTCTTAAATGCCCACTTCGGCAAGGCGGCGCAAATATTTATAAGAGTAAATCCCCGTGCTGTGCCCATCGCCCCACTTCGGCTGGATCGCATATCCCCCAATGGTCTGCCAACCGCTAAGGTCAAAGCTGCCGTCATTGTAGGTCACCTTCGGACGTTCAATGTTTCCCATGACATCGGGTTCGCCGCCGCAGGTTGCACAAGGGCAGTGGCGGCGCAGAGGTTCAAGTGGAAGGTAGGTTTCAATGCCGTCACTCCACGCGATAGCGAGCTCAGTTCCTATCTTTTGAACCGAGGTTGGGTGCAATGTTTGTGTCATAATTTGATTTTTTCGTTGGCATCAGGGGTTGTCCATCGTTTTAAATGGACGGCTCGTCATGGACCATCTGGACAAACTCGAAGCACAAAGCATCTACATTCTCCGCGAAGCCTACCACAGCTTTTCAAATCTCTGTATGCCCTGGAGCATGGGCAAGGATTCCAACGTCCTGATCTGGCTCTCAAAAAAAGCGTTCTGCGGTCACATCCCATATCCGCTTCTTCACATCGATACGACCTACGAATTTCCTGAAATGCTCGAGTTCCGCGAGTGGGCGGTCAAAAAATACAACCTCGACCTGATTGTAAAAATCAACGAGGACGCCCGTGCCGGACGCGGAACCTACACGTCTTCCATCGGCTACGAGACTCATGATCCAGTCACTGTCACCCACGAACTCAAAACTGTGGCCCTTCAGCAAATCATGGGGGAACGCAAATTCGACGCGCTCATCACTGGCATCCGCCGCGATGAGGACCCGACTCGCGCCAAGGAACGTTATTTTTCTCCACGCAATGCCGAGTTTGAGTGGGACTACAAAGACCAACCGCCAGAGTTTTGGAATCAATTCACCACAAGTTTGGAACCCGGCGAGCACATCCGTGTGCAGCCACTTCTGGATTGGACCGAGGTAGACATCTGGCGCTACATCGACCGTGAAAAAATCCCAATTCCTCAAATGTATTTCGCCCGCAAAGGGGAAGATGGTTTAGACTACCGCTTCCGTTCGCTGGGATGCTGGCCAATCACCAAGCCTGTCCAGAGCAGCGCATCAAACATCGACGAAATCATCGCCGAATTGCTGGTAACCAAAACCAGCGAACGCGCCGGTCGCGCCCAAGACCACCACGAACGCAACGCCATGCAAAAACTCCGTGCCAAGGGGTTCATGTAAAATGGGGATTGGGAATTGCGAAATGCGGATTTATTTCAAATACAGCGTCTGCATTTAAAAGAACGGAACTTTTGACTTTCGATGAATTCTGCCGATTTGCAAAAACGCATGTTTGATTTTGCGGTTCGTTGCGTTCGAGTATCTGAAGCAATTCCGGCCTCTCGAACGGTTGATGTTATTGCCAAGCAGTTGCTGCGTTCGGGAACTTCGGTAGGCGCAAATTATCGTGCTGCGTGCCATGCAAGGTCTCCCCAAGAATTCATCGCCAAGTTGGGGATCGTTGAAGAGGAGTGTGATGAAGTTATTTATTGGTTGGAATTGATAGCGAGTTTGAAGCTCATTGGCCCTTCAAAGCTTCAAAATCTCTCTTCGGAATCTTCTGAAATTCTGGCCATCACGGTATCCTCGATTAAAACCGCGCGATCCAATTTAGTAAAACAATCTAAGCGTGATCTCCGAAAGAATCCGCAATCCATAATCCAAAGTTCGCAATTGAAAAAATGAGCGCCATTACGACCAATCCGCAATCCGCAATCCACAATCCGCAATCTAAACTAAAGATCGTAATCGTCGGGCATGTTGATCATGGCAAGTCGACACTCATCGGACGTCTCTTTCATGACACCAATTCTCTTCCCGAAGGCAAGGTGGAGCAGATTCGCAAGGCGAGTGAGGCGGAGGGAATGGATTTTGAATTCGCTTTCCTGCTGGATGCGCTTCTTGAAGAGCAGGAACAAAACATCACGATCGATACGACGCAGTTGCCATTCCGCACCGATCTCCGCGAATACGTGATCATCGACGCTCCCGGTCACAAGGAGTTTCTAAAAAACATGATCACCGGCGCATCGAGTGCTGATGCCGCTATTCTGCTTATCGACGCGCACGAGGGTGTTCAGGAACAGTCCAAACGCCACGCCTATCTGCTCTCGCTTCTTGGCATCAAGCAGGTCGTTGTTGCGGTCAATAAAATGGATCTCGTCGGCTTTAAACAGGACGTCTTTGAGTCTGTTCGCGCCGAATACACCGTCTTTCTCGAAAAGCTCGGAGTTACGCCCCAACACTTCCTGCCGATCTCGGCAAAACACGGACACAACATCATCAAGGCAAGCCCTGAGATGCCATGGTTCAAAGGCCCTGCGATTCTTGAAGCCTTGGATCAATTTGCGACCCCAGTAACGCCTGAGGGATTGCCATTGCGTCTCGTTCTTCAAGATGTTTATCGCTTTGACGAGCGCCGCATTCTTGCTGGCCGCATTGAATCTGGACGTTTGGCTGTTGGTGAAGAGTTGACGTTCTGGCCAGATCGCAAGCGCAGTCGCGTGAAAGCCATTGAAAACTGGGGGACCAATGATTCAAAAACAAGTGCCTCCGTCGGGGAATCTGTTGCCATCACCCTTGAGGAACAAATTTTCGTGGAACGCGGTCAGATCGCCAGTCACGCCGGCGTTGGTCCCGCTGAAGGACGCGAGATTCATGCAAGTCTCTTCTGGTTGAGCAATGATCCGCTGCCGGTCAATGTCCCGTTCACCCTCAAGTTGGGCACGCAGTCCGTGGAAGCCCGCGTGGTGGAATTCCAGCGTGTTTTGGACTCTTCCACTTTGGAACCAATCACTGGAACCCGTCGTGAGCTTCTCAAAAATGAAGTGGCCGATGTTCGCATCCGCGCTCGCAAACCGCTCGCCTTCGACCGCATCGACCGAATCAGTGACACCGGTCGTTTTGTTATCGTCTGGGGCAAGCGCATTGGCGGCGGCGGTATTGTTCGTGAAGCGGACTATGATTCCGGTCGCCCAGGGGTGGCGAGTGACAATATCACTTGGACCACCAGTCCGGTGACCCGCGAAGATCGCATGGAATTGCTCGGTCATCGCGGTGCCGTCCTCTGGCTTACTGGCCTCTCGGGTTCTGGAAAATCAACACTTGCCACTGCTCTCGATCATCAACTCCACCGCCGCGGAATGGCTTCGTTTATTTTGGATGGCGACAATCTTCGCCACGGCCTCTGCTCCAATTTGAAATTCTCGCCCGAAGACCGCTCGGAAAATATCCGTCGCGCCGGTGAAACGGCCAAGCTCATGGCAGAAGCCGGATTGGTTGTCATTTGCTCGCTGATTTCGCCCTACAAGGCCGACCGTGATCGTGTTCGCGAGATCTGCCATCGTGATGGTATTCCGTTTGCTGAAGTTTTCATCAATGCGCCGCTCCAGGTTTGTGAAGCCCGCGATCCACGTGGGCTCTACAAAAAGGCCCGCTCTGGCGAGATATCAGACTTCACCGGTATCAGCTCCCCTTATGAGCCGCCGACGGCACCTGAGCTCGAAATCCGCACAGGTGAAACCTCAATGGAAATCTCGCTTGGCCAGTTGCTGGACTTTGCCGATCAATTAGCTCGCAAGGGAGAACCCAGCCTTTCCGGCGAGCACGCCGCAGGCTCGGGAATCTGATAAGATTGGCTTATTGAATTAACTGACAATGAATCTCGCCTCCAAAACTCTCATCATAGCATTACTGCTGATGGCTGTTTTTGGTGGAGGTGTTCTCAGGTTTCATTCCGATTGTCTGAATTCCAGTTCTGTAGCCGTTAAATCTCACGATTGCTGCAGTGGACAGACTGATGACGTGCCTTGCCAGCAGGACACCTGCTGTCATGTCTACTTCCACAACGTCATTAATTGTTCCGTTGATTTGTCTTTAGCTTGTAATCTCAGCCTCTGTGCAACGCTCGTTGCCAAAGAGGAACTTCAGCCTGAACCAGTCGTTCAGGATATAGATCATCCGCCTCAATTAGCCTGAGTCATCAGGCATTTCTGTAGCTTCTTTCCTTGTAGGGGAGGGATTTTCATTGGCGGTTCAGCGCATTTCTTGACTGAGCGATTTTTCAAAATCATGACTAATTTTATATCAAATGAGGGCTGCCGTATATTGGCAGTCGGCGCCTTTTGGTTGCTTTACACACTGCCTCTCGGGGCAGGCACAATGGAATTGTCATACGATTCCATCGTTCGAAACACATTGGGAAAAAATCCCGAGCTTATCACGGCGCGAAGTCTCATTGCGGAAGCTGAGCAACGACTCCGAGGAAGTGGGAAAATTTTAAATCCTGAATTTGAGTCGGAAATGGCCATTGGAAAGGGTTTGGAAGGTCGCCTTTCGGTGGGATTAAACCAGAAGTTACCTCTCACATCGCGATTGAAATTCGAAAGCCGCTTGTCAGCAATCGATGTAGAGCGTGCGAAACTGGAAGTGGAATCTCTTGAGCGGCGGACTGTGCTTGAGGCTGTAGAGGCTTTTCACGCATTGGTTTTGGTAAACGAATCCCGCAAAGCTTTGCTTCAGCACAATGAATGGGCTTTGCAATTCGTGAAATCGTTGGCTCAGGCGTCTACCGGGGGATTAGTCTCTTCGCTCGAAGCCGGACAGGTGCACCTTTCCTCGAAAATGTCTAAAAATCGGGCGGATATCCTTCTCCAGCAAGAAATCGTGGCTCAAGGCAAACTTGCCGAAATTCTGGGAATGCCGGTTTCAACAATATTTGATTGGAAGGAAACCCCATCCCTTCCTGTGTTGCCTAGATCCTCTCCCGTTGGATTGGATCATCCTGCTATTAAGAAGACAGGTAATGAAATGGTGGCTTCGCTGGCCGAAGTTGATTTGGCGAAAGCCACACGATGGGAGGATGTGGGATTTGGAGTTTTTTTTGAGGGTGACCGTTCTAGGGACAATCCAGACGGTATCGAATCTGAGTCTCTTGTTGGTGTTCGTATAAGCATCCCTCTTCCGTTGTGGCAAAATGGATCAGCCAAAGTTGCCGAAAAGAAACTGCAAGCCGATCGCAAATTCCGCGAAATGGAGACAACAAAATTTCATATTAAAAACCAGGCTGAAACAAAATTTCGGTTGCTGCAAACCTCGCTGGAAACGGCTCGCCATGCCGCAGAGATGATCCTTCCAGATGCTTTAAAACTGGCCGAACAGGCAGGTGTGGCTTATTCGCGAGGGGAGTTGCCCATTCAAAACCTTCTGGATATTCGCGAGCGACTTGCGGAGATCCAAATAACAGAGATGCAAGCGCGCATCGATTGTCTCAATGCTCACGCCCGTTGGATGGATGCGATGGGTATGAAACCGACACTATGAAAATTCTCAAATTCTTATTGCTGCTTGTGTTTATTAATTGGCCCCTCGCCATCGCATTGGCTGCCTCCAACCCTGCAAATCCAATTATCCTTAGCGAATCAAGCATGCGGAATCTTCGGCTAGAAACGGTTTTGGCTGAAGATTCGGTTTTTGAAGAAACGATCTTTGCGCTGGGACGCATCGATGTTCTGCCAGGTCATTCCGCTGCTATCAGCAGTCGGGTTTCCGGAAGGGCTCTTGAGGTTCGAATTAGCCCGGATTATCCGATTGAAAAAGGAACGACAGCGCTTGTGGTGGAAGCGCGTCAATTCGGAGACCCCCCGCCAAGGATTGAGATTCACGCCCCCATTGCCGGAGTGGTGAGTGAGGTGAATGTAATATTAGGGAAACCTATCGAACCTAGTGATGTTCTGGCTGAAATTATCAACTTGGAAACCGTCTATGCGGTCGCCTACGTGCCGGAACATTTGGCTGGCCGTCTGAAGGTCGGTCAGTTCGCAAGAATCAGGGTTCCTGCTTTACCAGAAAGGGTTTTCACTGCGCAAATAGCGCACCTCGGAGCTAAGGCGGATCCGGCAAAAGGCGCTCTAGAAGCTGCTTTTCATGTGCCCAATCCCGAATGGATGCTTCGTCCTGGAATGCGGGCAGAATTTTCAATCGTTTGCGAGCGAAGGGAAAATGTCTTTTCAATTCCGCGAAGCGCCATAGTGGGTGATGAATTGAACCGCTTTGTCTTTGTGCGGGATTTTGAACTGAAAAACGCTTTCGTAAAAGCGCCTGTGGTCACAGGGCAATCCAATGACACGCGCATTGAAATTATCAGTGGGCTTTTTCCCGGTGACGAGGTTGTGACGAATGGGGCTTACTCTCTGTCCTTTGCAGGTTCTGGATCGATTTCGCTTAAGGAGGCTTTGGATGCGGCTCATGGACATGAACACGCCGAAGACGGATCAGAACTAACTCAGCAAACGATATCCTCCTCAAAGTCCGATTCCTCGCAATCTATTGGAAATCGTTTCTGGATGATTCTCAGCGGAATTCTTTTTGTGCTTCTTCTTGTGATCGGATTTCGAAAAAAGAAGGGCTCTTCCGATGCTTGACCGCTTGATTCAATTATCGCTGCGGTATCGCGCCGTCGTGCTGGCTTGCTGCTTGGGTATCATGGCAGTGGGGCTTTTTACCGCATGGAATCTTCCTGTGGAGGTGCTGCCGGATTTAACAAAACCAACAGTCATTGTTCTTACCGAAGCTCCTGGACTTGCTCCCGAGGAAGTCGAAATCCAAATCACCCAGTCGATAGAAACAGCTTTGATGGGTATTCCTGGTCTCACACGCCTGCGATCCAACTCGGATGTTTCTCTTTCGCTGGTCTATGCCGAATTCGACTGGGGGAGTGATGTTGCAAGAAACCGTTTGCAGGTTCAGGAAAGGCTGAGAGTTGCCAGAAATCAACTTCCGGCGGGTGTGGAACCCTTTCTTACCCCTGCGGCTTCATTGATGGGCGAAATATTGCTTGTTGGAGTTCGTTCGACGATTCCCAAAGGTCAAGATGGTTACATGCCGCCTGCTGATGTCCGTTCCCTTGCTGATTGGGTTATCAAACGACGTCTTCAAAATATTCCAGGCATAGCCGAGGTCCTCAATATGGGCGGAGGTGTAAAACAGATCGAAATTCAGCCTGATCCCCGGCGAATGATGGCACTCGGTGTTGATATGCAAGCATTGGAGCTGGCTGCAACAAAAGCTGTCAACTCAACAACCGGCGGTTTCATGGACTCAGGCTCAACAGAAGTCATGATTCGCAATCTCGCCATGACCACCGACCTGGATGCAATTGGCAAAACGGTGGTTCGAAAGCTTCCTGATCGAATTGTAACCCTAGCTGAAGTTGCTGATGTCAGATGGGGGATCGAGCCGATGAGGGGCGATGCGACCGTGAGTATAGCTCCTGAAAAACATCCAACATACGGCGTGATCATGTCAGTTACCAAAGCGCCCGGATTTGATACTCGAAAACTCACAGCCCAAGTAAATTCGGCACTCCGCGACTTAAAAATATCCCTGCCTACAGGAGTTGAAACAATTGTCCTCTTCGAGCAAAAGCAATTCATCGACCATGCGATTGGTAATCTTCAGAAAGCCATTATTGAAGCGGCTGTAATGGTGACGCTGGTGCTCTTTGTTTTTCTTCTGAATTTCCGAACCACGCTGATTACCTTGCTGGCCATCCCAGTAAGCTTCGGTATCACGATGATCGTATTCCGGTGGTTTGGCGTATCCGTAAATTCCATGACGCTTGGTGGATTGGCTGTCGCAATTGGAATGGTTGTGGATGATGCGATTGTTGATGTCGAAAATGTTCTGCGCCGCCTCAAGGAAAATTCCCGATGCGCTTTGCCATTACCCCAAATAAAGGTCATCGCCGCAGCATCCAGTGAGGTTCGAAGTTCCATTTTCTATGCCACGACTCTCATCATTTTGGTTTTCGTTCCCTTGCTCGGATTAACGGGGATTGAGGGACGTTTGTTCGCTCCGATAGCGATGGCGACGATTGTCAGTATGCTCGCCTCATTTTTGGTTTCTTTGACTCTTATCCCTGTTCTGTGTTCCTACTGGCTGAACCCGACAGGGTGTAAAGAACAGCATGATTCCTTCGTCGTTCGCTTTTTAAAAAAAATCTTGAGCGGCACTATGCTCCGCTTGGCATTTAATCACCCGTTACCCGTCATGGTTTTTGTTCTGGCGGGATTCATAGGGGCTTTTTTGATTTATAGGGCAATGGGTAAGGATTTTCTCCCGCCTTTCAAGGAAGAGACGGCTCTTATTGCTGCAACATCAAGCCCTGGAACATCCCTTCAGGAGATGAATAAAATTTCTGATGTCATCGAAGAGCAGATTCTTACTGTGCCGGAGGTGATGAAGGTCGGTCGCCGGCTCGGTCGCGCTGAACGCGGAGACCATGTTGTTCCCGTTTCCACCGCAGAGTTTGATGTGGATTTTATGCAAGGGCGTAATGCGGGGCGCTCAAGGAAAGAAGTTCTCGATGACATCAAGTCCCGAATCAAAGCCGTCCCTGGGGTTTTTGCCGTTGTGGGAGGGCCGTTGGGAGATCGGATCGGTCATATGATGAGTGGTGTATCCGCACCTGTGGTGGTCAAAATCTACGGCCCAGATTTAGAGCAACTGCGTCAAATCGGTTCTCGCATTCAATCACTGGCAAAAAGCATTCCGGGCTTTGAGAGTGCGAAACTTGATCAGCAATCAACCATTCCTCAAATTCGGATTGAACCGGATCGCACGAAGGCAAATGCCTATGGAATTGTTCCAGGGGCATTAACTGAACAATTAGGCGCGCTCCTTGGGGGAAAGCTTCTGAGTGAAATTCGAGATGGCAACCGTGTCGTTAATTTGGTCATGCGACTGCCATTGGAATTTAGAAACTCACCGCAGAAAATCGCGGGAATTCCCATTCAAACTGGCGAAAATCAATATGTGCCACTCAGCGCAATTTCGGATGTCCGCGAGGCCAAGGGGCCAAACGTCATATTTCGTGAAAATGGACAAAGACGCTTCACCGTTGCCATCAAGCCAACCGTTTCAGATGTTGGAAATCTGGTTGAAAAACTTCGAGGAGATGTCTCTGCAAAGATAGAACTCCCGGAGGGTTATTTTGTAACTTATGAAGGCGAATTTCGTGCCCAGCGTGAAGCTACAACCAGAATTCTCCTTCTCAGTGGACTGGTGCTTGTGGCGATCGTGTTCCTCTTAAATGGATATTTTCGGAGCATTTTGCTAACGGGCATTGTTCTCTTTAATATTCCGCTCGCTTTGGCTGGTGGCATCGCTCTCACATGGGTGATGGTAGGCAATATCAGCGTTGCCTCATTGGTCGGTTTCATTGCCGTAGGAGGTATTGCTGCCCGTAATGGGATCATGATGCTGTCTCACTATCTCCATCTCATGAAACATGAAGGCGAAGGGTTCACTCGAAGCATGGTTGAACGAGGCACTCAGGAGCGGATGGTTCCGGTATTGATGACTGCGCTTGCAGCCGGGATTGCCCTGATTCCCTTTGTTCTTGCTGGGGAACAGCCAGGAAAAGAAATTCTGAACCCTGTTGCCGTTGTTATTGTGGGTGGCCTGCTTTCCTCAACCATTCTGGATTTTTTGGTTACCCCTCTTATCTTTTTTTGGTTTGCTAAAAATTCTGCCCTCCAAGCTTTGGAGCGCCAAGCTCCGGCTGCCGGTTGAAATCACTTTATGAAAAAAACACACATCCTCATCGCAATAGCGCTTACCCTTGGCTCCTGGATCGCTCAAGCCGGACCAGGTCATCATCACGGAAGTAAAATTGAAATCGGGCCTAACGGCGGGCGTCTTATTAATTCCGTGGATCCTCATGCGGAGTTTTTTGTTACAGCGGATCGAAAAATCCAAATCACCTTTGTCGATGACGATAACAAGATGGTTCCAGTCGGGGAGCAAGTGGTATCAGTTATTACAGGTGATCGTTCTGCTCCGCTAAAAATGACATTTTTGAAAACTGGGGGGCTTTTGATTTCGGAACAGAAATTACCCGATGGCAGCCGGTGGCCAGTAGTGGTTCAAATCAAAGGCAAACCTGAATCCCAACCCATCATGGAGAAGTTTACGCTTAATCTGGCCATTTGTTCAGGCTGCAAAAAGGCTGAATATGTTTGCACCTGTGCCCACACGCATTGAATTCAGGCGTTGATTGGCCGTGAGCTTTTCGTGATGTGCGGGGGCTTGAGGTAGAAAGGTTCTGCTGGTCCAGCCTGATCTGCCCGAAGGGCTAAAATGCAGGCTTCGGGGGATTGAATGATTGCATCTTCCATCACTGCACCAGTAGAGAAAATCTTTATGCCTTTCTGCATGCGCAAGGCAACTTCAGTCGGGGCGAAAAGTTCGACGGGTGAAACCAGACAACCCGATTTTACATGGCCGAAAAACCATTGATTCGCCCGTGCATCGCCAATGACGTAATACTCGTCCGCATCATATCCCAGTAGCGAGCAGAGTCCTCCCAGTTTGGCTCCTTGGGCTTTGGCAATGCCCCAACCGGCGGCAATGCTGGAACGGAGGGCATTGTAACTTCCCGGTCCTGTGCCGACCAAGACCTGATCGATTTTTTCCGTGAGGGATAGCGTTTCTTCCAGCACCGAGAAAAGCAATGAACCTCGTCCCCGAGGGTTTTCAAAAGTTTGGGCATGCAACAAATCCTGGTCGCGCGTTAGAGCGATGCTTCCTTTATTGCTGGAGCACTCGATGGTCAGGGTTGTCATGCGGAAATCCTAATACGTCTTCCGTTTCCCTCGATGGAAAACTCGAGTCTCAGGGTATCTGCGGGAAGTTCGTCCGTAAACTTGCCACCCCATTCGATGGCGGCTACCAAGGGTTCCGAGAGGTAATCATACAATCCCAATGGCTCAAGTTCCTCCGCCGACTTCAATCGGTAGAGATCCATGTGAACGAGCGGCAATCGGCCTCCAGTGTATTCGTGGATGAGGGTGAATGTCGGGCTCGAAACATCGTTGGGATTGCAGCCAAGACCTTTTGCTAGACCTTTGACAAAGCATGTTTTTCCAGCACCCATTGGCCCTTCCAGACTAATAATCGCGCGCTTCTGCAATTGCCCTGCGAGTTCAATGCCTGCTCGCTGGGTTTCCTCCTCGGTCGGGCAAAGCAGCCCATCACCGGAAAATGTTTTGTGGAATTGCAGGTTCGACATCGAGCAGGCAATGTAGTGGGCAGATTTCCGCGATGACAACATCTTCTGTTTTTTTCACCCTGCGGTTGCTGACCAGCATAGTGCTTAGCATTGCGAGTTTGACCCTTACAGGATGCGATTCTCCGGCGGAATCCGTGCGTGAGATCAAAAGAAATCTCGAGAAATTCCAAAAAGAACCCTCCCTGCAAACTAAAGAGGCATTGGGAAAATCTTTCGTTAAAATCGAAGGCCAAATCAAAGCTCTGGAGGCAAAAGAAGATACTGTTTCTGCCGATCTTTACAGGCGTCAGGCCTTGACGCTCCTTTATGAATTTCATTCCACGCTTATTGCCCTGTCCAAATGGCATGAGGAGCAGGAGGCACTGCGCGAAGCGGCCCGACAAAGCACACCCTCTACAAACCAACCCTAGATTATTCCAACCCAACGTTTCAAAGTTCATGCACCGAGCACCTCCTGGATCTGCGCACAGATTGGAGCGAGGGAGCACTATGCCATTCCCAGAGTTCTTCATCACTCAGGCCGATTGGAGGCGCTTTTTACCGACTATTGGTCGCGGGGTATTTGGAAATGGTTGGGACGGATGTCGCGGGCGCGTCGACTGACAAGCCGATTCCATGAGGAATTGAGCGATGCAGAAGTTTACTCATTCAATGGAACAAGCGTTTTGGATGCTTTGAGGCAACGGATTTCACGTTCTCCGGATGCTTATTCCGGATTCCTGCGCACCGGCAGTCGATTCAGCCGTCAGGTTCGATTGGGAATGCGGCGACGAAAGGATCAGCATTGGGAGAATACGGTTTTCTTTGGATATGATACCGGTTTTCTTGAGGCAGCCGCTTGGGCAAAAGATCGTGGAGCTGCCTGTGTGGTTTGCCAAATGGACCCGTCACAAGTTGAAGTCGAAATGGTTCGCGAGGAGGCGTTGCGCTGGCCGGGTTGGTCCAAAGCGCCGGTCATCGTTCCAGACGAATATTTTGCATGGCGCAAAGCCGAGTGGGCCTTGGCGGATGCTGTTATTGTCAATTCCCGTTGGACTCAGGAGGCTCTCCTCAAACAGGGCGTTCCCGCAAAAAAAATTACCATTATTCCTTTGGCCTATGAGGCACCTGAGAATCAGGTATTGCCTGCACGGCCCAGTAGGGATCAAGAACTGCTGAAGGTCCTTTTCCTTGGTCAGGTCAATCTCCGCAAAGGCATTCAATATCTCGTGGAAGCCGCAAAGGCATTGAAGGGAATGCCTATTCAAATCGATGTCGTAGGACCTATTTCTATTGCTGATCAACAGGTCGTCACGGCGCCAGCCAATATGCGTTTTCATGGAGCTGTGAGTCGTGATCGGGTTCAAGAATTTTACCAAAACGCAGATGTCTTTGTTCTGCCCACGATTTCCGATGGATTCGCGCTGACGCAATTGGAGGCGATGGCTCACGGATTACCTGTTATCACAACGCCAAATTGCGGTGAGGTGGTGACCGATGGCGTTGATGGATTTATTGTTCCTGCAAGAAATGCCGCCGCGTTGGAAAAAGCCATTCAAACGCTTGTTGAAGATCCCGAACGATTGGAGGCGATGCGCGAAGCGGCGACTGCTGCGGTTCAGCGATTCAGTCTCGAACAACTCGATAAAAATCTTCGCCAATTGGAAAACCGCCTTCCACTCAAACGCAATAAGGCGGAATTGGATTTTAACGCGTGATCCTCGAAATCCTCGAATGGTGCATTACGCCCTCGTCATGGTTGGCGCGTCGCAGTGGATTGCTGGCGGAGCAAATTGCCATTCGGCATAGAGCAAATCGTTGCCGAATGGCTTGGAAAACTCATCTGGATGCCTGCAAATCTTTTGTTGCCCGAAATACAAATGTCGGAGGGCATGTAGTCATTCTCGGCAGCGGTCACCTAAATGATGTCGATTGGAAGTTTTTGAATGATCGATTTGATAAAATCACATTGGTCGATGTCGTGCATCCTTTGGAAATTCAGTGCCGGGCATTCTTTTCAAAACGAAGCGTCAACTTGGTTGCGTGCGATGTGACAGGCCATCTTTCAGATCGGAAAAGTCCTTCAAGCATTTGTGGTCTTTTGTCGGAAGCAGATGTTGTTCTTTCGATCTGCTTGCTTTCGCAGTTGGCGCTGCCTTTTCAAAAACGCTGGCAGGATTTGCCTTCATCGGAGAGGACTACTCGAGTCCATAAAATCTATGAGGAGCATCTCGCTCAGTTAAGATTAGCTAAAAAGGCGCTGGTGATCACCGATGTGGCCCAGGGATATGATTCAAATGACGAGTGGGCATCGTTGCTTCACGATTTTCCGCTTCCCGAATCTTCGGACTCATGGATTTGGGAAATTGCTCCACCTCATGAACACGGAATGCCTGAGCGGGGTTCTGAGCACCGCCGCGTGGAGGCCTGTGTTCTTTAGTCGATTTTAGACAGAATTACTCGAATCGAAGAAAATTTCTCAAAAGAGGAGAAATGACGATTTCGGTAAATTCTATCAAAACCTATTCTATCACTTCATCGATCCCGTGCCCCAGCGGCGATGGA
>JBEIMO010000022.1:0-16457 GCA_040378625.1 Verrucomicrobiia bacterium
CCGGTGGAGAGTCAGTGGTTTGGCGTGACCTACCGGGAAGACCGTCCGCTCGTCGCCTCCGCCTTGGCGGAATTGGTGAGCAGAAAAGAATACCCCACACCGCTGCTGTAAGACCGAATCCTGCGGAATTAACCACCGAGCACACAGAGAACACAGAGGAGGATCAGCCGGCTCGTTCCGATTCTGTCAAAAAGCCAATCCTGTCAATCTTGTCATCCTGTCCAATCACCGTCCGAGGGCTTTGGAGAGGGCTTGGCAGACGATTTTCAACGTCTTGACGCGGGCAAACCATTTGTAGTCGGCGGGAATGACGTGCCATGGGGCGATATCGGTGCTGGTTTTTTCAAACATCTCTTCTGCGGCAGTGATGTGTTCGTTCCAGCGTTTGCGGTTGCGCCAGTCCTCTTCACCGATCTTCCAGTGTTTATAGGGATCTGCGGCGCGGCATTTGAACCGTTTGAGTTGTTCGTCCTTGGTGATGTGCAGCCAGACCTTGATGAGCACCGTGCCGTCATCAACCAAGTGGCGTTCAAATTCGTTGATTTCCTTGTAGGCGCGCTGCCAGGCAGGCACGGAGCAAAAGCCCTCGACACGCTCCACGAGAACCCGTCCATACCAGGAGCGGTCGTAGATCGCGATTTCGCCGCGCTGAGGAAGTTTGGTCCAGAATCTCCACATGTAGTGACGGGCAAATTCCTCGGGCGTTGGTTTGTTGATGGAATAAACGCGGAGGATGCGGGGATCGAGCCGCTCCACGACGCGTTTGATCGCCCCGCCCTTCCCTGCGGCATCGGGACCTTCGATCACAAAGATGACGGGAATGCGCTTCTCGTGCAACTCGAGCTGCATGTTGAGCAATTCCAGTTGATACTGCTTCACCTGACTCTTGTATTCTTCCTGAGTGAGGGATTTCGACTGGTCGAGTTCGTTAAGACGGATGCGTTCTTTCGGCATGAAAATCGTGCGGTTCACGGAGCAGATACCTTGAGTGAGGTCGAAGGAAAAGCGCAGAATCAAAAAAATTCCAGTCGGGAATTGATTTGACACACCGCAGAGAGAGATTAGGTTGTTCACCTCATGAATCCTCCTCAAACTGAGACACCGGATTTGGTAAAGAATTCCGTGCTGTATAAGGAATTTTTAGCGGAGCGGGACGAAATCCTCCGCCACAAGTGGATTGAAAGCGAAAAGATCGGCCGCGATATCGGCTTTGAAAAGGCTTTGCTCGATTGGATTATTAAATACCGCTCAGCCTGGCGCAGCAACCGCGCCAAATCTCTTCGCACAGAAACCGCAACCAACTCCTAACAACAACCCATTCCTTTAATGCGGCACAGAGAGGTCGCAAAGGTCTGATGAAAAATACAACCGACAAATCGGACGAAATGTCCGTGATTGCCATGGATGGTGAAGCCATCCAGAAGGCGATCCGCCGTATGGCTCACGAGATCGTTGAGCATCACTCCTCCTCATCCCGACTCGTTCTGGCGGGAATTCCCACTCGCGGCGTCGAAGTGGCTCGCCGACTGGCCGAGCACATCGAACTCATCGAAGGCGTGCGTCCTTATCTCGGCGTTCTGGATATTTCCATGCACCGGGACGATCTCTCGACGCGCGGCAAGGTGACAGCACTCGAAGTCACCGACCTTCCGGTGGATCTGGATGGACGACCGCTGGTGCTTGTGGATGACGTATTTTTTACCGGTCGCACCTGCCGCGCCGCGCTGGATGCCGTGTCCTCCTTTGGCCGCCCGTCCACGATCCAACTCGCTGTTCTGGTGGATCGAGGTCACCGCGAACTACCGATCCGGGCCGATTATGTCGGCAAAAACCTGCCTACCTCGCGCGAAGAGAAAATCCGCGTCCGCTTCGAGAATCTCGATGCCGTGCCCGACTCCGTCACTGTGATCAAGCCATGAAATCCTGGAACCGCAAAGACCTGACCGGTCTCGATGAACTCAGCGCTGAGGAAATCACATTCCTTCTCGATACCGCCCGGGCATTCAAGGGTGTCGGGGAACGAAGCCTGAAAAAAGTGCCTGCGCTCCGAGGAAAAACGCTGGTCAATTTCTTCGTCGAACCGAGCACGCGCACCCGCACGTCGTTCGAAGTTGCTGCCATGCGCTTGAGCGCGGACGTGGTCAACATCTCCGCCACCGCATCCAGCCTGCAAAAAGGCGAAACACTCAAGGACACGGCCCTCAACCTCGAAGCCCTCCGCGCGGATATTATCGTCCTGCGTCACAGTTCTCCAGGCTCCTCCCACTTTCTCGCCCAGCGGCTCGAATCCAGCATCATCAACGCCGGGGATGGCGCCCACGAGCATCCCACACAAGGTCTGCTCGACATCTTCACCATGCGAGAAAAACACGGCCGCATTGCGGGGCTAAATGTCCTGATTGTTGGAGATATCCTGTTCAGCCGCGTCGCCCGTTCGAATATTTTTGGCCTCCTCAAGCTCGGAGCCAATGTCACCCTTGTCGGCCCATCCACACTTGTTCCCCGGAGTTTTGAAAAACTCGGCGTCCGCGTGGCCCACCGCATTGACGATGTGCTGCCCGAAGCGGATGTCGTGAACCTCCTCCGCATCCAACACGAACGCCAGCGTCAGGAATATTTTCCCGGCCTTGGCGAATACACCTCGCTCTTCGGACTCACCAAAGCCCGCGCCGCCCGCCTCAAACCCACCTGCCTGATCATGCATCCCGGCCCGATCAATCGCGGCGTGGAAATCGATAGTGATGTCGCAGACGGCCCGCAGAGCGTGATTCTCGAACAGGTGACCAATGGCATCGCTGTCCGCATGGCTGTTCTCTACTCCTGCGCAGGAGGTGCAGGCATTCCCGCATGAAAAAAATTACCCGCATAACAAACGGCCGCATCATCGACCCCGCGAACAATCGCGACGAAATCGCCGACCTCTGGATCGCCGATGGAAAAATTTCCGCCCCCTGCCCGGATGCCGATCACGAGGTCATCGACGCCAAGGGATTGGTTGTAGCGCCCGGCCTCATCGACATTCATGTCCACCTCCGCGAGCCCGGCCAATCGCACAAGGAAACGATCGCCAGCGGAACCCGCGCGGCAGCTGCGGGCGGATTTACTTCAGTGGTCGTCATGCCCAATACAAGCCCCTCGGCAGACAGTGCGGCCACGATCACGTGGATCAAAGACAAAGCCGCCCGAGAAGCCTGCGTGAATGTGTTTTGCACCGGCGCGATTACCAAGGGCCTGCGCGGCGAGGAACTCGCGCCCTTCGGCTCACTCTTCAACGCCGGCGTCGTCGCACTCACGGATGACGGCCATTGCGTTCAAAACCATGAAATGATGCGCCGCGCCGTGGAATACGCCCGCATGTTCGGACTGACTGTCATGGACCATTGTCAGGATTACTCGATCGTCGGCAACGGCATCATGAACGAAGGCGAATGGAGCCTCCGCCTCGGCTTGCCCGGTTGGCCGCGCGCGGGGGAGGAAATGATTGTTTCCCGCAACATCATGCTCGCCGAACTCTGCGATTCTCCAATCCATTGTCAGCACATCAGCTCTGGCGGCAGTGTGCGCCTCATCCGCGAGGCCCGCGCCCGAGGTGTCAAAATCTCCGGCGAGGTCTGCCCGCACCACATCGCGCTCACCGATGCCACGCTCGCGGCATTTGATTCGAATTTCAAAATGAACCCTCCGCTGCGGACAGAGAAGGACATTGATGCCATCATCGAAGGCATTGCGGATGGCACGCTGACGATTCTGTGCAGCGACCACGCTCCGCATGCCTTTTACGAAAAGGAAGTCGAGATCGACCAAGCTCCCTTTGGTATCACCGGACTCGAAAACGAATTCTCCACGTTCTGCGATATCCTCGTGCACAAACGGAAGGCGATCCCTCTCTCGCGCCTCATTGCGCTCTACACGCACGAACCCGCCAAGCTCCTCCAACTCGACCGGGGCACGCTCTCGGAAGGCGCACCAGCAGATGTCACGCTCATTGATCCCGATTTGGAATGGACGTTCGATAAAAACCAGAGCGTCTCCCTCTCGCACAATACGCCATTCCACGGCCACACTTGGAAAGGCCGCGCCGTCCGCACGATTGTCGCAGGGGAAACAGTTTGGACTCTGAATAGACAGAATTAACCGAATGGGGAAAATTCATCGCGTGGCGCTTCTGATTGCGTGTAATTCATTCCGTTAATTCCGTTCATTCTGTCGAAACTTCTTCTGTCGCCGGGCTCGATCATTTTATGAAAATCAAAAACCTTCTCGAAACACTTTCCACGCCCAGTCCGTCCGGTTGGGAAAAAGAAGGGCAATCGCTCTGGATCAATCACTCTCAAGGCTTCGCCGACCGCATCGAGTCGGATGCCTATGGAAATGCTTGGGCGGTTTTGGAGGGATCCGTTGAAAATGCGCCGCGCGTCATGCTCGAGGCTCATGCTGACGAAATCGGCTTCATCGTCCGTCACATCGACGACAAAGGATTTTTGGCCGTTGGACCGATTGGCGGATCCGACCGCTCGCTCGCTCCAGCACGACGTTTGAAAATTTTTGGATCGAAAGGCATCGTTCCCGGAGTGATCGGCAATACGGCGATCCACCTCCGCGATAGGGCCAACGACAAGCCTGCCGAATGGAAAGATCTCTTCATCGATGTCGGCGCAAGTTCTGCCAAGGACGTCGCCAGACTCGGCATCCGCGTGGGAACGCCAGCTATCTTTGAGGAA
Source organism: Verrucomicrobiia bacterium (assembly GCA_040378625.1). GTDB lineage: Bacteria > Verrucomicrobiota > Verrucomicrobiia > Chthoniobacterales > Terrimicrobiaceae > UBA967. Next base: position 4,722 of record JBEIMO010000022.1, read on the forward strand.
AACGCGATCGAGTTCGCGGGTGACCGTATTGTTGGACGAGCCCTCGACAACCGCATCGGTGGATTCATCCTCACCCTTATCCTCGAAGAACTACACGCCGCCAAAAAACGCCCGAAGGCAACGACCTATGCCGTCAATGCGGTGCAGGAGGAAATTGGCTGCCATGGCGCACGCATGGCCGCACACCGCATTCGTCCGACCGCTGCAATTGTGTTTGATGTCACCCACGCCACCGACACGCCTGGCATCAATGCCAAGGAACATGGACTCGTCGAGCTTGGAAAAGGTCCGACCATTTCGCACGGCGCAGCCAACCATCCGCTCGTCATGCATCGCCTGATGGATGTCGCCGCGAAAAAGAAAATCCCGATTCAGCACGAAGCCGTCTCCCGTTCCACGAGCACCGATGCGGATGTCATTTACACCAGCCGTGACGGCATTCCCTGCGGGCTCATTTCTATTCCGCTTCGCTACATGCACTCCCCTGTCGAAATGGTTTCGCTCTCCGACGTGCGTCACGCCGCTGCCCTCGCCGCCGGCTTTATCCAAAGCCTGGAGAAAACGGATACCTTCCACGTGCTGGCCAAAAAATAATCCGTTGGGCGTCTGTCCACAACCGCCGTCGCCAATCCGACAATGGGGTGGATTTCTGATTTACCGGTAAGGGTGGGCTGGCTAATTTGACGGGCTGTGGCTTTACCACCCGAAATTCAGATTCGAAACTATGCGCCCGGCGATCGAGTGGCCGTGCGGCAACTCTGTTGCGAAACAGGTTTTCTTGGAAAAGCGATTGATCCGGTTTTTGAGGATCGCGAACTTTTTGCCGACTACCTCACGGCCTATTACACCGACATCGAACCGGAAGCGGCCTTTGTGCTTTTGCAAAATGGCGTCATCAAAGGCTACCTCTTGGGATCCCGACGCCCGCTGCGCCAGCAATGGTTTGGCTTTTTTCACAACCTTCAGCTTTTTGCGAAAGGAATGCTGCGGTATCGCGGCTACAACCCCGCAACGCGTGAATTTATCCATTGGATTCTGAAAAATTCGTGGCGTGAGGTTCCAGCGGCTCCCCGAAAGACCGCCCACTTTCATTTCAATGTTCTGCCAGAAGCCAGAAGCCTCGCCAGCACGCAGACCATGATGAATATGTATTTCGATTTTCTCCGTGCCCACGGCGAAAAAGAAGTATTCGGGCAGATGGTCACTTTCGAATCCCGACGCGGCGCGAAGGTCTTTGAACGTTTCGGATTCCGGGTCATCGAAAAAAAGGAAATCACGAAATACCGCGGGAGGCATCACGAACCCGTCTATCTCACGACGGTCATCAAGCAGCTCACAACCCCGCTGGTTGGACGATAGGGCGATCTCCCGCTCTACAAATTCCTCCTGTCCCAAAACCCATTTCCCGACCCAAGAAACAGAATCCTTGAGCTGTAAAAAATTATATTTCCTTCCGATGGCCTGTGGTGTCCTCTTGGAGCAAGCATGAAACGATTCGAAAATCAGGTTGCTGTAGTAACCGGAGCTGGACGGGGTATTGGTGAAGCCATTGCCAAAAAACTCGCCGATGAAGGCGCGAAAATTGCCGTTGTCAGCCGCACCGATGCCAACTCCGCACGCACGGCCGAGGCGATCAATGCCGTCCATCCTGGAGCGGCTAAACCTTACGCTGTAGATGTGGCTGATTTTGATGCCGTGCAAAAAGCCGGCGAACAGATTCTCGCCGATTTTGGACGTTGCGACATTTTGGTGAACAATGCCGGCATCACCCGCGACACGCTCGCTATGCGCATGTCGAGCGAGGATTGGGATGTCGTTCTTCAAACGAATCTCAAAGGTGCATTCAATTTCACCCGCGCCGTTCTGCGCGCTATGGTGAAACAACGCTCTGGCCGAATCATCAACATCAGCTCCGTGAGCGGACTCATGGGCTTGGCCGGACAAGCGAACTACGCCGCCAGCAAAGCCGGACTCATCGGCATGACCAAGAGCATCGCCCGAGAGATCGCCAGCCGTGGCATTACCGTCAACGTGGTGGCACCCGGATTTATTGAAACCGATATGACCTCCGTGCTGAATGAGGAAGTTCGCAAAGGCGCTCAGGCACAAATTCCGCTCAGCCGGTTCGGCGCAGTGGACGACATTTCTTCAACCGTTGTGTTCTTGGCCAGCAGCGAAGCGGGCTACATCACCGGTCAGGTTCTGGCGGTGGATGGCGGCATGAGCATGTAAATCCTGCATCCCCCCGATTATGCTCATCCATTTTCTGCGACACGCCGAGGCTGAGGATGAGGTTGATTCTGATTTCAACCGCAGGCTCACTACCAAAGGCCTGGAACAAGCCGAGAAGGTTGGAAAATTTTGCGTCCGCTCGGGATTGATCCCAGATGTCATTCTTTCCAGTCCGGTTCTTCGCGCCCGTCAGACCGCTGAAATTGTGGGCCAAGCAACCGGCAGCACTCCTGTGATTGAAGACTGGTTGGCCTGCGGCATGGAACCGGAAATGCTTTATAAAAAACTCTCCACGCACAGCGAACACGAAACGGTTTTTCTAGTCGGCCATGAACCGGATTTCAGCAGCGCCATTTCCTCGCTGCTCGGAGTGTCTGACCCCTCAGCCATTCTCATCCGCAAAGCTTCCTTCACTGCCGTCGATGCGCCTTGGCTGGAAGCCGGCGCCGGACGTTTGCAATTCTCCATCCCAGCTCGATTGATGTAACCAGAAGAATGAGCCACAGAGGGCACAGAGAACACAGAGGGAGAAAAAATTACGCACAATCGCAAAAACCCCATGACCCTCTTCTGTTAATTTTGTTAATTCTGTCTCTAATCTGAAACCCCTTTTTTAATATGAAATCATTGTTCCTCACCAACGAATACCCGCCTCACATCTACGGTGGAGCCGGAGTGCATGTGGAATATCTAAGCCGCGAACTCGCCAAGTTGATGGATGTCGAGGTGCGTTGTTTCGGGGATCAGAATTTTTCGTCTGGCTCGCTGGCAGCGCATGGATTTGGGCTTTCCACTGCGGACTATACAAATCCCAAGAGTTTAAATTCTGTGTTTGGGGCGGTGCAGCGCTGCCTGGATTTCAACACCATCAATATTGATGCCAACGTCGTGCATTGCCACACGTGGTATTCCCATTTCGGCGGCATCCTCGCCAAACTCAACTACGGCATTCCGCTTGTCGTCACCGTTCACTCCCTCGAACCTCTCCGGCCCTGGAAGCGCGAGCAACTTGGCGGCGGATATGATTTCACCAGTTGGCTCGAAAAAACCGCCCTCGAGATGGCCGATGCGGTAGTCGCCGTCTCGGAAGGAACACGGCAGGATGTTGCAAAGCTTTTCCATATCGCTCCCGAACGCCTGCATATTATCTACAACGGCATCGATCCGGACGAATACCAACCCGTCTCCACCCATGGCGTGTTGGGCCGCTTTGGCATTGATCCCCAGAAACCCTACGCGCTCTTCCTTGGCCGTATCACCCGCCAAAAAGGGATCATTCATCTCGTCAATGCCATCAAGCATCTCGATCCGGGATTTCAAATTGTCCTCTGCGCCGGCGCGCCGGACACACCGGAAATTGCCGCCGAAATGAAAGCCGCCGTGGAAGCCGCCCAGAGAGGGCGTGACGGCGTGATTTGGATTGGTGAAATGCTCGACAACAAATCCAAGATCGAGCTCTACAGCCATGCCGGAGTCTTTGTATGCCCATCGATTTACGAACCGTTTGGCATTATCAATCTCGAAGCCATGGCTTGCGGACGTGCCGTTGTGGCCAGCGCCGTCGGCGGCATCCCGGAAGTCGTCGAACATGGTAAAACCGGCTATCTGGTTCCTTTGGAGCAAATGGCCGAGAGTCCATTTGAGCCGGTGAATCCTGAAAAATTCTCACAGGATCTGGCTGCTCGCATCAACGAGATCATGGCCGACCCTGCTAAACAGGCCGCGTTCGGGCAAGCAGGACGCCAAAGAGCGATTGACGTCTTTTCTTGGAGCGCGATCGCGAAGAAAACCAAAGAACTGTATCAGTCCTTAGTTTAAGAGTTGCGCGCCGCGTCCCCTTGAGAGCCGCCGCGCGCAATCTTCTTCAATAGTCGATTAGGCTTTCAGCTCATCGCCGTTGAGGGCGTTGGAGATGACGAATTTTTCCTGATGGAATGTGGGATCCGCACGGAATGCGAGGCGACCGGCGTAGCGGCGTTCGATTTCGATGAGGTGTTCCTCGTCATCCGTGCGCAGGCGGTTGAGCAGGTCCGGATGAACAGTGACGCGAATCTCGTGCACATTATCCTGGAATTTCCGCATAACGGCATGGAGTGAGCGCTGGAGCTCGACACTCATGGTCATCGGACTCTTGATCACTCCCTTGCCGCTGCAATGCGGGCAGGGAATGAAAATCGAACTCGCCAAGCTTTCGTTCGCACGCTGACGGGTCATTTCGAGAAGACCCAGTTGAGAAATCGGCAGCACGTGGGTGCGGGCCTTGTCCCGCTTGAGGCGTTCTTTGATCCGTTGATAAACCGCCTGCTGGTCCTTGCGGTGCTTCATGTCGATGAAATCCGCGACAATCAATCCTCCGATATTGCGCAGGCGAACCTGACGGGCAATTTCCTCAGCGGCTTCCAAGTTTGTCTGAAGGATGGTTTTTTCCATGTCCTTCGCGCCCTTGTTGCGCCCCGTGTTGACGTCCACCGCGATCATCGCCTCGGTTTCATCAATCACAATATAACCGCCGCAGGGCAGCCAAACCTGACGGTGGAATGCGGCGTCGATCTGCGCCTTCACGCCAAAGCACTCAAAGATCGGCTGAGCGCCGGTGTAGTGCTGGATGGATTTTTTAGCCCGTTTGGAAATTTGGCCCACGATGTTTTGCATGTGCTCCACCGACTTGGCGTCATCGACGATGATCGCATCAACTTCATCGGTGAGGAAATCGCGCACAGTTCGCTCGATCAAATCCGGCTCGTCAAAGAGACACGCTGGCGCCTCTTTGGTTTTCAAGCCCTCTTGAACCTTGCCCCATTGCTCGAGAAGAATGCTGAGATCTCTTACAAAATAGCGGGCGCGCTGACCGGCCCCAACCGTGCGCATGATGAGGCCCATGCCCTCTGGCACATCCAAACCGCGAAGAATCTTGCGCAGGCGTTCGCGCTCTTTGGGGTCTTCGATTTTGCGTGAGATGCCGAACTGGTCGTTGAACGGCATCAAAACGAGATAGCGACCAGGCAGGCTGATGTCCGTCGTGATCCGAGGGCCCTTGTTGCTAATCGGGCCTTTTTTGACCTGAACCAAAATTTCTGAGCCGACAGGATAGATGTTCGGGACGTCTTTGTGCGTCACGCGCGGGGCTTTTTTCTTAGCGTTGTCGCCCGAGCGGCTGATCGTCTCAATCCCGCTATCGAGGGCTGCGGGAATGGCGTCCCAGAATTGGAGGAATGCATTTTTCTCAAAGCCTATGTCGACAAACATCGCCTTGATGCCCGGCTCGATGTTGCGGACTTTTCCTTTGTAGATGCTGCCTACGATGTTTCGGTCGGTTTCCCGCTCGATCGTGTATTCTTCGAGGCGGTTGTTCTCTAGGAGAGCAACTCGTTTTTCAAGTTTTTCGCAGCTGACGATGAGTTTTATGCCTGTGGATTTTTTACCGAGGCCCAAGATTTTTTTTACTGTTTCTAACATAATTGATGTGAAGTTTTTTTAGAACGCATTAGCGCGATGGAATGGGGATCATTGGTTATTCGGTTTTTCGGACTTGTCCTTTTTCCCACCAATGAAATTAAAGATGTTCTGGACGGGGTTGGTTTTAGGTTGAGGTGTTGGGTTCACTGCCGGAGCAGGTTGAGAAGGAGGTGCCACGACCGGCGAGGAATGCGCAGGAGTGGACTTGGGTTTCGAGGGAGGTCCCTGATTTTTATTTTTCACCCGACCGCGGTCATCCGCTTCCTCGCGCACATTCGGCGAGGCGCCGGGGCGGCTTTCTTGGGCGGCCGCCGAGGGATTTTCAGCCGTCTCGGAATCATCAAAGAGTTTGTTCGATGCGGCCACATCGCGACCAAAATCGATACTCTCCGTGAATAGGAAATTACCTTTGGCTGGCTCCATGGGAGCGAGACGCGGTGCCTCGCCCGCTTTGTATTTTAAAATGTCTTTGATAATTTTTGTAGCGATCGGGGCCGAGACTCCTCCGCCGGACTTTGCTCCTTGCACAAAAGTCACCACAACATACTCGGGATCATTGTAAGGAGCGAAGGAAATGAACCACGTGTGGTTGTCTTTTTTGCCAGAGCGCCAAAATTGAGCGGTGCCGGTTTTTCCAGCCGTGACGAATTTGTCGATTCTCGCGCGACCGGCCGTTCCTCCATCATCGTTGACAACCTTCCACATGCCTTTGCGGACTTCGGAAATCTGAGCGTCGGTGAGCCCTGCGTCCTTAACCAGATTGGCGCGAACGCGAGGCGGCTCGCTGGACACCACTTTTCCATCCTGGGCGATGATGCGATCAACGAGGCGCGGATAATAAACGGTGCCACCATTGGCCACGGCCGCCGTCACCATCGCCATTTGAAGCGGGGAGGCCAAGACATCACCCTGACCGATAGCGGTGTTTGCGGTGAGGCCGTTGCTCCAACGCGTGCGTGGATTAACCGTCGAGAGCCACTCCGGACCGGGCAGAACGCCAGGTGACTCGCCGGAAATCGGAATCCCGGATTTCTGACCGAGGCCAAGCATATTGCCAACGGCCACAATTTGCTCGATGCCCGCCGAATTTCCAAATTGGTAGAAGTAGGCGTTGCAGGAAACCTTGAGCGCATCGGCGAGGGACAATTTTCCATGGGTGCGGAATTTTTCGGCGATCCAGCACCTCATGTATTTGTTGCCGTATTGAACCCCGCCGTAGCAATAAAACGACTTGTCACCCATGCCGGCCCGCATGCCCGCGAGGGCGACCGGCACTTTATAGGTCGAGCCCGGGGCGTAAGCGCTGATTGCACGGTTCACCAGCGGATTCGTCTCGTCTTTATTGATGGCATTCCATTCCTTCGCCGGGATGGTTGGAATAAAATCATTCGGATCGAACGATGGCACGGACGCCATGGCCAGAATGTCACCCGTTTTGGGATTCACCACCACGGCGGCACCGCGGCCAACGACGCGCAGCGCGTTCTCCACGATAAATTGGATGTTGGCGTCGAGGGTCAGATAAACGTTGTTTCCTTGAACCGGCTCGCGGCGTTCGATCTCGTCTTCAATGATGCCTTTGACATTTCGCTGCAGGATGCGCGCGCCGGGTTTTCCTTTGAGTTGTTCGTTTAAAAACAACTCCAGCTGTGCCTTTCCTTCGACATCGGGCTCGTAGAAATTGAAGTCCCGCAAATCCGGCAGCTTATCCAGCGCGATCGGGTTGCCCACATAGCCAAGAATATGGGCCGCCATGGCGCCATAAGCATACCAGCGCACGGGCTTGACGTTCACATTCACCCCAGGGAGTCCGAGATTTTTTTCCGAAAAGAGCGCCATTTCCTCGAAGCTCAAATCCTGACGATAGTTGTAGGGAACTTCACGATTCGTGCGGTAGTGGATTTGAAGTCCATTGGCATTGTAATCCCTCGCCACGCCGAGTTCCTCCATGCGGGGAATGACGGTTTCTGAAACGATTTTGACGACGTCCGCCTCTTTCAAATCCCGAGGCATGTTGTGAACACGGCCACGGTAAGTCGTGAGTGGGACGCTGCCACGGGATTCCCGATACGCGCGGACCATGTCGGGAAGATAGAAATCCACTTCGAAGCTCGCGCGGTTTTCCACGAGCTTGATGCCATTGCGGTCCATGATTTCACCGCGAACCGCCGGAATGCGCACGCTGACTTGGGAACTGTTGTTAATGCGGGATGCGTAGTCCGCACTATGGACCACCTGGACAGACCAAAGGCGCACCACAATGGCCGACATCGCGACGAGAACAAGGACCCCTAAAAATATAATGCGTGGACCAGTGCGGGTGAGCTTCATCAGTTGATGGATCTCTTTTTGCGGGAGCCATCAGGAAGCAATCTGTCGATGTGCGATACAGTCCAGTAAAACAAAGGAGCAAAAAGCACAGCCATAGCACCCGGCGCAAGAATACGCCAAGCGACAGTTTCCACCCAAAAAAACCCGCCACGGCTAATCGTGATCATGACAAATTGCATGAGTAGATACGCCGAAGTAAAAACACCGCTAAGTAGAACAAACGGCCAGGCATTTTTATTCGCCATAGCCGGTTGAAATCCATTGGCAAGACAGCCGAAAATCACAAAGAACAGGATAGAACATCCGATCGGAATTTCAACTTTGCCGGAAACCACATGGAGATACATGAGGTCGCACAAAAAGCCCGAATAAAGAGCCGCCACAAGCATAGCCTCAAAGGGCAAAACCATCGCGGCATAACAAAAAACCATCGGCACCAACATCACATGCGCCCCGTGCAAATCCGCCATCGGAGGCATGGCATTTTGAATGATAATGGCCAACACGACACCAACAAACAAAGCCAACAGATCAATGACAGCTTTCATTTTCGGCCAATGATTACGAAGACGTCCTCTGTGCTGGCGAGATTGACGGCCGGCTCGACAGTGACTTGACCATCCAGCGGGCGGCGAAGGAATTCTTTAACTTTTCCGATGAGGATGCCGGGAGGGAAAGAACCATGCGTCACTCCCGCCGTCGTCACATCCTGCCCGGGTTTCACCTGGGCATTTTTGGAGAGGAAATTCATTTGGAGCACAGCGGAGGAAGCATTTTCCTGAACCCGGATGCCGCCGATGATTCCCTGCTCGCGGGTGCCTTCGATCTTCGCGCCCAGCCGGCAGGTTTCATCGGTGATGAGCACCACGACGGCCTCATTTTTTGTGACGGATGTTGTTTTTCCCACCAGGCCGACCTCGGTCAGCACGGGTTGGTCGATTTCAACACCATCTTCAAATCCGCGGTTGATCCGAACGGTATTCCACCATGTCGAGGAATCCCTCGCAACGATCCTCGCCGCCAAGAGACGGAATGACGAACGCTGGCGGTAATCCAATGAGAGGCGCAGCTTGTTGTTTTCCGCCTCAATCTGGCGGAGCATGCCATTCGCAACCCGAAGTTCTCGATTTTCAGCGAGCAACTTTTTGTTCTCCACTTCGAGCTCATCGAGGTTTTTAAGGCGTTCGCCCACCGAGCCGATGTTCGCCTGCACAGCGGTTCCCGTCTTCAAAAACGGGGAGAGCATCGAGTAAAACACGGATTGCAGACCTTGCATCGACGATGGGGATAGCGCGGATAAATAAATACCTACCGCGAGAACGGCTACCACCAGTGCGATGTTGAATCTATTCATCAGGTCGGAGGAAGCTTAACTTCCCAACGATGCTTGAACCTCAACGTCCATGCGGCCGCTCGGAAGAAACGGCACGAAGGAATTTCAGCTCGGAAAGTGCACGGCCGGTTCCTTCGGCAACGGCGCTCAAAGGATCTTCCGCAACATGCACAGGCAATCCGGTAGCCTCGGAGAGCAGTCTGTCGAGACCGCGCAACAACGCCCCGCCGCCAGCCAATACGAGCCCGCGATCGACGAGATCCGCAGAAAGTTCCGGCGGACAACGCTCGAGTGTGATGCGAACAGAATCCACGATTGTTGAAAGAGGTTCCATGAGAGCCTCACGAACCTCTTGCGAAGATATGGCGATTGTTTTTGGCAAACCGGCTACGAGATCGCGGCCTTTGACTTCCAAGCCGACTTCTTTTTCGAGCTTATAAGCCGAGCCGATTTTGATTTTGATTTCTTCCGCCGTGCGCTCACCAACCATGAGGTTGTAGGCACGCTTCATGTAATTGGTAATCGCCTCGTCGAGTTCATCGCCTGCCACACGCACGCTGCGGCTAAACACAATACCGGACAGTGAGATAAGGGCGACCTCTGTGGTTCCTCCCCCGATATCAACAATCATGTTGCCCGCGGCATCCTGCACGGGGAGTCCAGCTCCGATAGCAGCGGCCATGGGTTCTTCGATGAGATAAACCTCGCGCGCGCCGGCGTGGGTTGCCGAGTCTTTGACCGCGCGTTTTTCCACTTCGGTGATTCCGCTCGGAACAGCCACGACCACGCGCGGGCGAACCATGCGGCGGCGATTGTGAACCTTGCTGATAAAGTGGCGAAGCATGGCCTCGGTGATTTCGAAGTCCGCGATCACGCCGTCCTTGAGCGGACGAATGGCCACAATATTGCCAGGCGTGCGGCCCAACATGCGTTTCGCTTCGTTTCCGACAGCTAAAACACGGTTCGTGCCTTGTTGAACGGCCACCACGGATGGCTCACGAAGCACGATGCCTTGGTCTTTGACGTAAACGAGTGTATTTGCGGTTCCAAGGTCAATGCCTATGTCGCTTGAGAAGAGTCCCAGAAGATTGTCAAACATCGATTTTTGCTGCGAATTGTTGAAAAAACATCAAGGGAGAGAGGTTTTGAGGATACAACAGGCTCCTTGGTGTTTTCGGGTAAAATTTGAGTCTCTTAAAGTGGTGAGATGACCGATTGGCGTCAAGTTTTTGTTTAACCAAAAACACACTTTATACTCGCTTAAAGGGCCTCGGCAATGGCGCGGCCCATTTCGGACGTTCCCACCAACTTGGTATCCGGAGTATGGATGTCGCCTGTGCGCAAGCCTTTGGCGATAACTTTGCGAACCGCCGCCTCGATCGCCGCCGCCGCTTCTTCGCCTCCCAAGGAAAAGCGCAGCAACATCGCGGCCGAAAGAATTTGCGCAATCGGATTGGCAATTCCCTTACCGGCGATATCAGGCGCCGTTCCGCCACTCGGTTCATACATTCCAAAACGTGTCGCTCCGCCGGTGGATTCACCAAGGCTGGCACTCGGCAACATGCCCAACGATCCGGCGATCATCGCCATTTCATCACTCAAAATGTCGCCAAAGAGATTTTCCGCGAGAATGACATCAAAGGACTGCGGGTTTTTGATCAACTGCATCGCGGCATTGTCCACGTAGAGGTGCTTGAGCGTGACGTCCGGATATTCCTTGGCGATTTCATTAACAACGCGACGCCAGAGAACACCATTTTGAAGCACGTTGGCTTTGTCGATGGATGTCAATTGTCCACGACGCTTACGAGCCGCAGCGAAGGCCACATGGGCGATGCGGCGGATTTCTGATTCCTTGTAAACCATGGTATCGACCGCGAGTTCCTCGCCGCCTTCGCTCTTGATGTATTTTGGTTCTCCAAAATAGAGACCACCGGTGAGTTCGCGCACACAGAGAACGTCAAAGCCACCCTCGACCAAACGGGGATGCAGCGGGGAAGCGTGGGTCAATTCCGGCAGGCAAACCCCAGGGCGCAAATTGGCAAAGAGGCCGAAATGTTTGCGCAATGGCAAGAGCGCAGCGCGCTCCGGTTGTTCCGCCGCTGGCAGGGATTCCCACTTCGGGCCACCCACGGAACCAAAAAGAATCGCGTCCGCTTTTTCACAGGCTTCCAAAGTTTCCTGAGGCAGGGCGCGGCCGGCTGCATCGATAGCAGCCCCGCCCACGAGCTTGTGGTCAAATTTCAAATTCAACGAGAATTTCGTAGCGGCGGCTTCCAGCACGCGCAGACCTTCGGTCATGACTTCCGGTCCGATCCCGTCACCCGCCAGCACGGCGATTTGGAAAGTTTTTTCAGATTTCATGCGGTTTATCTACACGGCGA
>JBEIMO010000023.1:0-16262 GCA_040378625.1 Verrucomicrobiia bacterium
ATCGAGGCCGATAAATGCAAGGACGATCAACACAAAGCCGAATTGCAGGAAACCGCCCGCAAGCTCCGAACGGCTCGCGCAGGCATCACTGACTTTCTCGCACTGGAAGAACCGGACCACGTTTATTGGGTCGAGCAATATGGTCGCACGGAACAATTCTGCACGTTGCGAACAGCTCCAGTAAACCTTGCTGATGCACTCAGGCGTTTGCTCTTTCGAGAGGGAGCCTGCACGGTTCTCACCAGCGCAACGCTCTCCGTTGGATCGCCAGATTTGGCCTACTTTCGCAATCGAGTGGGGGCGGAGGATATTGCTGCCATGCAGATTGGGAGTCCGTTTGATTACGAACGGCAAATGTCTCTCCATCTTGTCGAAAAAATGCCGGAACCCAAAGATCCCGCCTATGAGAAATCTCTGGCAAAGTGGATCGGACATTTTACCGAAAAAAGCGAAGCGCGAGCCTTTGTGCTTTTCACGAGCTATCAGACGATGCGCAACGTCGCCGAGGAAATGGAGTCCCATTTTGAGAAAAAAGGATGGCAACTTCTTGTGCAGGGTGGGGGATTGCCAGCTCAGCGGATGATTCAAGAGTTTAAAGAAAATCCACACAGTATTCTTTTTGGTGTTTCCAGTTTCTGGACCGGCGTGGACGTTCCAGGCGAGGCCCTTTCCAATGTGATTATTACCCGCCTGCCATTCACAACGCCGGATCATCCTCTGACCGAGGCGCGACTGGAGGCGATTGAATCTGAGGGCGGTCGGGCATTTGAAAGCTATTCCTTGCCCGAGGCGATTCTTAAGCTCCGTCAGGGTGTGGGGCGTCTCATCCGTAGCAAATCTGATACCGGCACCATTGTGATCCTCGACAGTCGCATTGTCAGCAAACCCTATGGGCGTGCTTTCTTGCGAGCCATGCCGAAGTGTCCGATTGAGATTCACTGACGGATTGTTGCCAAGCGAAGAGGAGTCTGGCAGGGTTCGGCTTGATGAATCCAACTCCACACATCGCCGCTGCTGCTCCTGCTAAAGTCGAACTCGAAGCTGGGAAAGACTATTGGTTTTGCACCTGCGGACTCTCCGCAACCCAACCGTTTTGCGATGGGGCCCACAAAGGCAAGGGATTTGCTCCGATGAAATTCACCGCAGACAAAACTGGTCCGGCTTGGCTATGCCAGTGCAAGCAGACCCAGAATGCCCCGTTCTGCGATGGTAAGCACAAAGAGATCGCTCCATCCGCTTAAACGCGGGCGGTCCCAACTAAGAGCGGAATGATTTTGCCGGGGCTTTTTGCCTAACGGTTGTTATTCGAGCGTGTCGTCGAGTGCGGCGAGCAACTCGGCAATGGTCGCGCTTGTTTCATCGCCCATGTTCGAGATGCGGAATGTTTTGCCTTTGAGTTTTCCGTAACCGCCGTCGATGACGAAGCGGTGTTTCTCGCGAAGGCGTTTGATCCACGCGGCAACATCCACGTCGCGGTTGTTCTTCACGCAGGTGAGTGACAGGGAGCGGTAGCCTTCCGGTGCGAAGAATTCAAACCCACGGGCATTAACCCACTCGTGCACTTGCGCGTTGAGGGCGGCGTGGCGGGCGTGGCGGGCTTCAATGCCTTCGCTGAAAATATCGTCCAGCTTGGATTCCAGAGCATTGATCAAAGGAATGACCGGTGTGCTTGGAGTCATGTCCTGCTCTTGGTTTTTAGCAAACTCAACGAAATCGAAATAGTAACCGCGATCGTTGATGGTCTCAGCGCGTTTCATGGCGCGTTCGGAGACGGCGAAAAGCGCGAGCCCGGGTGGCATGGCAAGAGCCTTTTGGCTGCCTGTTAAAAGAACGTCGATGCCGAGTTCATCCATCGAAATCGGTTCGGTCGAAAATGAGGAAACCGAATCCACGATAAACATGACATCCGGGAATTCGCGCATGACAGCAGCGATTTCCTTGAGGGGATTGCGCACGCCGCAGGAGGTTTCGTTGTGGATGAGGGTGAAGCTGTCAAAACCGCCTTGGGATAGCTTTTCGCGAACCATTTCCGGTTTGATCGCTTCGCCCCATGCCACTTGGAGAGCTTCAGCTTCTTTGCCGCAGCGGCGACTGACGTCCACCCATTTGTCGGAAAAGGCGCCGCAGGCTGCATTGAGAACTTTTTTGGAAGTCAGATTGCGGATTGAACCTTCCATGACGCCCCAGGCGGACGAGGTGGAAAGAAAAACAGGACGCGTTGTGCCAAAGAGAGTCTGCAGGCGGGGCTGGATGCCAGCATAGAGTTTTTTAAATTCGGAGCCACGATGGCCGATCATCGGAGCGCACATGGCGCGAAAGGTTTTTTCGGAAACTTCGATCGGACCCGGAATAAACAACTTGATGTGAGATTGTGATGACATGCGTAACCATTTTACGCGCCAAACTTGGCCGATGACGAAGAAAAATTTAAATGAAGCGATGGGATTTGCCGGATTTGCATTCGGAGGGAAGTCGCGTCATGCTCGCAGTCACACGCATCCGTTGACACTTCATGCCTGCTAAAAAAAATAGTTCTGCCATTCATTTTATCACCGGTTCGGATGAGGCCGCCGTAAAGCGGGCCGCCTCGGAACTTGCTGCCAAGCTCGCTCCGGGGGCGGATGCCTTTGGATTGGAAACGATCGATGGGGCAGTGGAAACAGTCGATGCCGCTATTAGTAAAACTCAGGAAACTATCCAGGCACTCGCAACTATGCCATTTCTTGGGGGGGCTAAACTTGTCTGGCTGAAAAGTGCCACTTTTTTAGCAGATTCGGTTGCCGGTCGCTCAGAGAGCGTCATTGCAGAAGTCGATAAGCTTTGTGACTTTTTAGATTCGGGATTGCCCGATGGGGTTACTTTTTTGATGAGCGCCGTGCAACCTGACAAGCGGCGTTCCGCTTACAAGCGCCTTACCAAGGTGGGAACGACTCAACTCCATGATAAGCCTGATCTGGGTTTTCGTGCTGGCGAGGAGGAGATCATTGCCTGGACGGCCCGCGAGGTGCGAGCGCGCGGATTGTCATTTTCGGCCCAAGCGGTTGAAGTGCTGGCCGCGCGGGTGGGATTGGAGAGCGGTCAGTTGCACAATGAACTCGAAAAAATCCGCACGGCAATTGGAGAAGGGAAGACGGTCTCCGAAGCCGACGTGCGCGCTTTGGTGCCCGCTACGCGCGAGAGCGGAATCTTTGATATTGGAAATGCGATTTCTGCTCGTGACCTTCCGTTGGCCATCGAAACATTAGGGCATCTTTTTTATCAGGGAGAAAAAGGCGTTGGGATCTTGCTGGCATCGATTGTGCCGACATTGAGAAATCTTCTGCTCGCTAAAAATCTGCTTGTTCGCAACAAACTCCAAGCCCCGACGGAGCCTCAGTTTTTTGCATCGACACTCAATAAACTGCCAACTTCAGAGACCGATTACCTTCCTCGTAAAAAGGATGGAATGCTTAATACCTATGGCCTTGGGGTGGCGGCCAAAAGCTCGGTTCTCTACACGCTCGCGGAACTGCAGCGAGGATTTCATGGTTGCGCGGAAGCCAATATGCAAATGGTCACAAGCCAGGGCTCCGATGAAGTTGTTCTTACGCGCCTGTTGGTTGGCTTTATGGGCCGCTGAGACCTTTCTTGCGGGAACATTCTGCTTCTTTGATCGGATAAGATTATTTTGATGCTGGCTCTCTGAGTAGAGATCGCTGAAGCTCGAACCATGTTTGGCAAAGGCGATGGAACTGTTTTTTTAGGTAGCGGCTTCGCCGCAAAATACCCTGAAGGGGGAGGAAATTTTTCTGTTCCCATGCAGTGGGCGCTCGGCTTGAAGCGCCTTGGCGTCGATTACGTTTGGATGGAGTTGATGGCCTCTTCGGGGGATCCTGCGAGGGATGCCCGTTGCATTAAGCTTTTTGGCGAGCGGATGCGTCAGTATGGGCTTCGCTATGTTCTGCTGCATCAGCGCACGCCTTCCGATATTCAGGATCTTTCCGGATTTGAGTTCCATGGGATGGAAGAAAAGGAGTTTCGCTCTCTGCTCCAGGGCCCAACAGTGTTGTTGAACCTCAGTTATTCCGTCAGGCCTCCACTCACCGATTTTTTTGAGCGCCGGATTTTGATCAATATTGATCCCACCGAGATTTGTTATTGGATGGAAAAACTCGAACTGGGCCAGTCATCACACAATGAATTTTGGACGATCGGGCTGAATATCCACTCCCCAGAATGCAAATTGCCGACTCCTCCGGTTGGGGTTGAGTGGAAAACATTTTATCCAATCGTTGATACCGAGCTTCTATTGCCAACGCCGCGTCCCGCGCAGAACCGTTTTACTACAGTAGGTCAGTGGTATTGGGAGGGATGGCTCGAAATTGATGGCGTTTATCGGGACTTCTCAAAGTGTGCGCAATTCAAGCCCTACATGAATCTTCCTCAGGTTGTTCCTGAGGTGGAATGGGAAATGGCGATGCACATGAATTTGGATGATGCCGAATCGGCAAGAATCCGCAGTCATGGATGGCGACATGTTTATCCGCACGATGTCGTCTTCAGTCCGGAGGCTTATTTTGACTACATTCGCAGTGCGCTCGCCGAGTTTACGCCGGTGAAGGTGGATGACCTTACGCGCACCGGATGGATCAGTGACCGAGCTGCGGTGTTTCTGGCGCTCGGTCGCCCCGTCATTACCGAATCAACGGCTGCAGAAAAATTCCTGCCCGGGCAGAGCGGTTTTCTCTGGGTTCATGATGAAGCCACCGCTGCTGAGGCGGCCAGAGAGGTGCTGAAAGATTGGACTCGTCTATCCAAAGCCTCTCGGGAATGCGCTGTGGAATATTTCGATTCCGTGAAGAATATCCAAAAAATCCTCGGCTGAGATTGAGCGTGAGAAATTAGGAAAATCTCACGAATTCGCGTAGAAATTGCGCCCAAAGGTAAAACATGCCGCGCCACGAGTAGCGGATCATTTCTTCGCCGTCGCGTTTCAGGATTCCTCGAGAAATGTTGTGTTCGAGGATGTCCTTCATTTCGCTCTCCGCCTCTTCCCGAAGGGATTCGGCGCTGCGATCCATGATTTCATCTGGATTCACGGACTGTTCGGCGAGGAAGGATTGATGCTCTTCCAAAAGACCTTCGATATCGCAATCCTCGTCAACTCGGTTCAGGCAAGTATTCGGAAGCAAGTGCATGCCTTGGGTGAATGGATAATTCCACGAAAGGAAATTCCGTCCATCCTTCGAGCGGGATGTGAAGGATGAGTAAAAAAACGAAAACCGATCCTGTTCCACCAAACAAATGGTCCCCGTTACTCGTTTCTGTGCGTTGTAGAAAAGCCGATAAAAATGACGGGTTGAATCGTGACTCCAATCGACATCCTCAACGTATTCAAAGCCGGCGGACTCCATTTCATCGGAGAGATCGCCAAAGCCAGGGAATCGGCTGTGGGGCGGAGGCGGGCATTTTGCCAGTGAGCGATGGAGCGGGAGGCGCATCTTGCGGACGCGTGTGAGAATTTCCACCCAAGGGAGAAGAAACCAGGTTGAGGCAAATGCCATTCCGATCCATGTGTTGCCGCCCAGCAGCCAGCCGGCAAGAAATGAGGTCGCCACAAATCCCAATGTGCCTAAACGGAAAAGGACAGGGGATCCGAAACTGCGAAGAGCCACCGCAAGGACGCCGGCCCCCAAGACTAAGAAGATTTCGGAAATCATGATTGGCGTGCCTCCAAAAAACGCTCGAGTTGGCCGACATCAAAGTCCGCGAGCACAGATCCGTCGGGCATTTCCAAGGTGGGAGCTTTGGATTGTCCGGAAATCTGTCTCATCCGATCAAAGGCAGCGGGGTCGGCATAGACATCAGCAATTTTGTGGTCGATAGCTTTGGCCTTCAGCCACTGCAAAGCCTCCACACACCACGGACAACCATTTTTTATGTAAACAACCATGTAAAAATTAGATTCTGAATGTCCCAGTCTCAGATCATCCGTCAAGCTGCTATCTTGATTATATTTCAGAAGTTGCTGGATGCGATGCGTGCAATCACTCGCGGCCCTTCGTTCGAGAATTGACGTTCCGCACTGATGACAAAAAGTTCCTCATGGATTCCCGTTTTTAGTGGAAGTTTGGTTAGACCGTAGCGTTTGCTCACGTCGCCCAGAACCGGTTCGAGTATTGGAGCCGCTCCAGCGCCGGAGGCTGCCAGTTCACACATCGCGGCGGCGTCATCAAATTCTGCTCGAATATCAGGAATGATGCCGTTTTCAGCCCACCAGCGGTCGAGTTCCCTTCTGAGGGCAGATTCCCGTGTTGGAATTAAAACAGGGAATCCCGAAAGTCCCTGTTTGGCATGATACTTCTTTTTCAGATTGGGAGTGGCGACGAAGTGAACACCATAGCGCCCGGCGCGTGCTGTGAATAAAGCCGCTTTGAGCGAGGGTGGAGCCTGCTCGTTTGCAATGACGATATCGATCTGGTGGGCGGCCAGAGCAGGAAATAGTTCCCCCGGCAAACCTTCTCTCACGACAATCCTTAGGGTGGGGGCTTCCTTCCAGCATCGAAGAAGAATCCGTGAGGCCAGCAGCTTGGGCACGGCGTCCACAATGCCCACATAGACAGTCTCCGCTCCGCCGGTTCCTCCACGTTGGACGACTTCCACCATTTCATCACCAAACGCAAAAATGCGGTCGGCGTAGCGTTTCACCACCCGTCCGGCATCGCTTAAAATCAGGCTCTTTCCCTCGCGGTGGAAAAGTTCCGCGTTCAGGAAGCCTTCCAGTTCCCTCACCTGCGCACTCAGGGTAGGGGCGGAAACGTGCAAGGATTCTGATGCCGCCTTGATGCCGCCTTGTGTTGCAACGGCAAGAAAGTAGCGCAAGTGATGGTAATTCAACTGTAAGTTCATAAGGAAAAAACGAACGATATATTCTAATATTCGTAATTCCAAAATAAAAATATTTCTCCATAGTTCTCCCCATGCAAATAACAGCATTACTCCTATTCGTTGGCACAATGGTTCTCTCCTTGTGGGCATCCTTCCGTGTGAAGCGTGTTTACCGTCGTTACGCGGATGAAACGGCACTCTCCGGTTTGACGGGGTCGGAAGCGGCACAGCGTATTCTTGATGAAGAGGGCGTCACAGGCGTGAGCATTGAGTCTCAGCCTGGTGAGTTAACCGATCACTACGATCCCATGCATCGCCGCCTTGTTTTGAGTGAGGACAATTATCATGGCCGCTCGATTTCGGCTTTGGCGGTTTCTGCGCATGAAGCGGGTCACGCGATCCAGCACGCTCGGGCATACCTGCCTCTGCATTTCCGCATGGCTGCGGTTGGCGTCACAAACATTGCCAACCAAATCGTCATGTGGCTTCCGTTGATTGGTCTTTTCACAGGATTCGTGAATACTTCGACGGCCATGATTTTAATGGCCTGCGGGTGGGGGATCATCATGTTGTTTAACTTGGTGACCTTGCCGGTCGAGTTCGACGCCTCGAATCGCGCCAAACTCGCCCTTCGCTCCAGCGGTGTTGTGACATCCATGACTGAATCCAGTGGAGTGGATCGTGTTTTGAATGCGGCCGCTCTCACCTACGTCGCGGCATTTATTACGTCGCTCGCCTATTTTATTTGGCATTTGCTGCCACTTCTTACCGGTAGGAGGGATGAAGAATGAAACCTCGTCCCATTATTCACCGGGCCGAAGTTGTAAGAAGCTATGAATCGCCAGAGATGGCCGTTTCGATCGACGATTATATCGAAAACGAAAAGTTGAAAATTTCAGCGTCGAGCATCCGTGAACTGGCGGGTTTTACCCAACAGCTCCTGGACAAGATGAAAACAGAGCAGGCCCAGCAGCATCACGATCTCCAGGAAAACACGGAGTTTCTTGTTACTGTCCTTCGCTCTCTTCGCGCCAGAAACTGCAGGGATCCCCTTCCTGAAGACTTGGCCGAGGCAGGCGTGGCGGCGTCCTATTTGCTGAAAAGTGTGGATATCATTCCCGATTTCATTCCGGAAATCGGCCTTACCGATGATGCCCGATTGGTTGCGAGGGTTTTTGCAAGAAATCCTAGCCTTCGCAACTAAGTTCATTAATCTCTAAAAAAATTATTATGTCAGATATTCCTTTGTCCTGGTGGGTCGCGTTCAATGCTTTCGTTCTTGTTATGCTGGCCCTTGATCTCGGTGTGTTTCATCGCAAAGCCCATGTGGTTTCGTTAAAAGAAGCACTTGGTTGGTCCACGGTTTGGATCATCCTGGCGTTGGCTTTCAACACTTGGATCTATTTCGAGATGGGCAGTCAGAAGGGAACCGAATTCCTGACCGGCTACGTGGTCGAAAAATCCCTCTCTGTAGACAACGTATTCATCTTTGCCGTTCTGTTCACCTTCTTTGGTGTGCCTCCGATGTATCAGCACAAAATCCTCTTCTGGGGTATTTTTGGCGCACTGGTCATGCGCGCAGCGATGATTGCTGCGGGATCAGCGCTGTTGGCGAGCTTCGCTTGGATTATTTACATCTTTGCTGCCCTTCTGTTTTTTACAGGCATAAAAATGCTCATTGGAAGCAATGAAGCCATTGATTTTGAGAAAAATTTTTCATTGCGGTTGCTACGCAAGATCATGCCAATGACCAAAGAGTTTCATGGTGAGAAATTCTTCGTGCGCCAAGCAGGCAAATGGGCGGCGACACCCATGTTTGCCGTGTTGATCTGTGTCGAGTTCACCGACCTTATTTTCGCTGTTGATTCGATTCCCGCGATTTTCGCAATCACTCAGGATACATTCATCGTTTATACCTCGAACGTGTTTGCGATTTTGGGTCTGCGGTCACTCTATTTTGCCCTTTCTGGCGTTCTTCCGTATTTCCATTTCCTTAAATACGGCCTGGGCGTGATCCTCTGCTTTGTCGGTGCCAAAATGGCCCTTGCTCATACTCCATGGAAAATTGACAGCTTGGTTTCCCTCGGAGTGGTTGGTGCGATCCTGTTAATTTCCGTGATTGCCTCGATCGTTCACAGAAAACATCAACTCAAGAATCAATGATCTAACCCAATCGGGCTATGGCGCTTTTTTATCAAGCTTCCATAGCCTGATTTGTTTTGTTGTCAGGACTGGATGCCTCATTGCCGCAGGCTTGTTTTGTGGTAGATCAGCTTTAGCCATGATTCGTTTTATTTGCTCCCTGCGTCTTGCAGTGATGGCGGTTGCCCTCATCAGCCTCAATTCCTTGAATGCTGCAACCGAAGTAAATTTCCCGACACTGATTGAAAGCTACGGGGATTCTGCAGAAACGAGCGTTGCAAAAAAGTTGATCGGTCGGGTGCAATCCGATCCCTTCAATGCCGTAGCCACGCTCCTATTCCTCGCTGCGATTTGCCATACGTTTGTTGCACCCAAATTTCGTGCCGTTTCGCATCGCTTCGAGAAGGAGTGTGAAGAACTCGAAAAACAGCCGACCCGCTCGCCTCAGGAGGAATCCCGCAGGCTCAAGAAATTGGATCAAAAAAAATTCCTCGCCGTCTTGTTTCACTATTTAGGCGAAGTGGAAGTGGTTTTTGGAATCTGGTTGCTCCCATTGGGAATTGCCATTTCGCTGATGAAGGGATTGGGCGTTACCAAACATTACATCAACAACGTGAACTACACAGAACCACTATTTGTCGTGGTTATCATGGCTATTGCCGGATCGAAGCCGATTCTTGCATTTGCCGAAAGCGCTCTGAAGCGGATTGCCGCCATGGGTAAGGGATCGTCTGCTGCTTGGTGGATGACGATTCTAACGGTTGGTCCGCTGATGGGGTCATTCATTACCGAACCCGCCGCCATGACGATTTGCGCGCTGTTGCTGGTGGAGAAATTTTTCAAGCTGAGTCCGTCCATGAACCTTCGCTATGCCACGATCGGCCTTCTTTTTGTGAATATTTCGATCGGGGGAACCTTGACCCACTTCGCTGCGCCGCCTGTTGTGATGGTGGCTTCAAAATGGAATTGGGACACGTTGTTTATGCTTCAAAATTTTGGATTCCAAGCTGCGTTGGCGATCCTCATTTCCAATACGCTGGCCTTTCTTTTGTTCCGTCGCGAACTGTTGGCCCTCCGAATTTCAAATCCTGAGACCGAAGCGCAAAATTCCACTCCGTCGTGGCTGATTGTGTGCCACCTGCTATTTATTGGATTCGTGGTTTTTGCGGCGCACTATGCGGCACTTGTCATTCTTGGCTTCTTATTTTATCTGGCCTTTGTTGTGGCGACGCAGCGAAACCAAGACGAACTGAATCTGAAAACGCCGGTGCTCGTGGGATTCTTTTTGGCTGGACTGGTCATCCATGGCGGATGTCAGCAATGGTGGATCGAGCCGGTTCTGACGAGTTTGAATCCTGTTCAAATGTTGCTGGGAGCAACGGCCTTGACCGCATTCAATGACAATGCCGCTATCACTTATTTGGCATCATTGGTCCCAGGTTTTAGTGATGCCGCCAAACATGCGGTTGTAGCGGGTGCTGTAGCTGGCGGCGGTCTTACGGTTATAGCCAATGCGCCGAATCCTGCTGGGCAGTCGATCCTGCAATCGTATTTCGGAGAGGAAGGTATTGATGCCGGGAAGTTGTTTTTGGCGGCCTCGATTCCGACAGCGATCTGCGTTGGGATTTTTCTTCTGGGCTAAAAAACCGATCACTCGCTCAAGCAAATCGCGGCAATCAAATTTGCCGCGTCTTTTGCACCGGCGGGGTGACTCAGTTGCGATGCGGCATTCTGTCGAATTCGGTAAAGTCCCGATGCAGGCGAAATCGTCTGTTTTAAAGCCTCAGCAATGGCTTCTGGGGTGATGGCAATTTCGCCAGCGCCACTTGATACGAGCAGTTGCGCATTACCCTCCTCCTGCCCGGGCACCACTTGGGTGATGATCATGGGTGTTTTTGCAGCGAGGGCTTCTTGGACTGTTGCGCCTCCGGCTTTGCTGATGAGGATATGGCTGCGCTTGATGAGCTCTGGAACCTGTGGTGTCCATCCATGTAATTCCAAGGGTTTGTCGAGTTCTTGGGCGAGGCGTTCGAGTTTTTTCTGAAGTTTTGTATTCCGCCCGCATGTCACGGTGAGTTCGATATTTTCAATGCCGAGCAACGCGCGAACGATGTCTGGCGCGATCTTCGGCGAGGAGTTGACCATGAAAAGAACCTTCCAAATCCCATTGGCAGGTGGAGTTTCACGGTGTGGATCAGGGGTTGTGAATGCCAGTGGGGTTGGGAAACCTGTAACTCGGATTTTGTTTCGTGGGACGCCAACCTCCTCCATGACCTTGGCGGTTGGTTCATTGGGAACAAGAAATTGATCAGATGGACAGCGGTGCCAAATGGCGTTGATCGTCAGTGAATCTGTAATCACGGTGATAAACGAAAATGATCGATCTTCATCGCCGAAGGCATGCTTCATCAATGGCGCGTAGCCGGGAAAGGTGCTGACGACGACATCCGCCTTCAGGTGTTGAATTGTATTTCGCAGAATTCGGGCAGCACGCTTGAAGATAAAAATCCCGCGGTCGAAGGACTCATGATGGTCAATCCGGCGGAAGAGGAATTTCCAGGCAGAGGGGAAGCGATTGATGAGTTGTGTGTAGCCAAACCGAGCCAAGCGGTTCATCCAGCCATAGGCATCATCTAAAATATCGTGAACCGCCACACGCATCCCGGGATGGGATTCGCGAAGTGCCTCGGCGAGGTTTCGGGCGGCGGCATTGTGACCCTCGCCGAATCCCGCAGTAATAATAAGAACCGATCCAGTGACCATTCATTCATGCTGGCATTCTCATTGTATCAAAAGCCACGATAAATATTCGCATGTTTGCAATCCGCTACGGACTCAGCGTAGCCTTTGCCCATGGTTGAAATTTCAATAAAATATATGGGCGACCTGCGTTGTGAGGCGACCCACGGCCCATCCGGAACCGTTCTCGTCACCGATGCCCCTGTGGATAATGAGGGACGCGGAGAGTCTTTCTCTCCCACGGATCTTGCGGCCACATCGCTGGGTTCCTGCATGCTCACGATCATGGGCATTGTTGCTCGCAGACATGAAATCGATCTGGGCGCAACAACCGTCAAAGTTGGAAAAATCATGTCTGCCCAGCCGCCTCGTCGCATTGCGAAGCTGGAGGTTGTTTTTACGATTCCGCTTCCGGCGGATCACCCGCAAAGAAAACTTCTCGAAAATGCCGCCAGCAGTTGCCCGGTTCACCTCAGCCTGCACCCGGACGTTGTGCAGGAAGTGAGGTTTGATTGGGTCGGTTGATTAAGGTTTCTGCGTGTTTGCCAACTCGATGCGCTTGGTGATTTCCAAAGCGATATCGAGAGCATCTGCGGCAGCCAAGCCTGTGACCTTCGGCTTCAATCCTTCGCGGGCGCACTGAAGGAATGATTCCAATTCAATACGCAGGGGTTCGCCTTTTTCGACTTCCACAGGTTCCCGCACGATGCGGTGGCCGCTGAAGTCCGTCACAATTTTCGAATCTGTTGCAAGGCCGATGAGTTTTCCAATGCCAGAGCTGGCACGTTCATCGTCGCGGGCGAGCCTCAACAAATAGCCGGATTGGTTTTTGTAATCGAGTGAGAGGTAGGCATTCTCTTGAAAAACGCGGATTTTGCGCACGCGTTCCTGACTGATCCGGCTAGCGGTCACGTTGGCAACGCATCCATTTTCAAAACGAAAACGCACGTTGGCAATATCTTCACCGCTTCCCAGCACAGAGATGCCAACCGCATCCAGGGTGACAATTGGGGACCTCACGAGATGCAGGATGATCTCGATGTCGTGGATCATTAAATCCAAAACAACCCCAATATCGGTGCTGCGATTCGGATACGGAGACAAGCGGGTCACTTCCAGAAAGCGGGGGTTATTGAGTTGGGCTTCCAAAGCGTGAAGCACGGGATTGAAACGCTCGATGTGGCCGACTTGAAGAATGCAACCGGATGATGAGGCGAGTTCGGAAAGTTCCTTCGCTTGCGCCGGTGTTTCAGCAATTGGTTTTTCAATCAAAAGGTGTTTGCCTTGAGCGAGCAGGGTTTTGCCAACCGAGTGATGCGTGACCGTGGGCGTGCAGATCGTGGCGGCATCAACGAGGGAGGCGAATTCCTCAAGTGTGGCGGCGGCTTTGCAGTTGAACCGCTTGGCGGTTGCGGCCGCGGCTTCGGTATTTGTGTCGAATACCGCGGTGAACTGACTTCCGGGAAGTTCGCTGTAAATTCGCGCATGGTTTGCGCCCATGTGTCCGACACCGACAACTCCTGTTCGAATGATTTTCATTTTCCGTAAATGGTTATGGATAGAGATTCCGCCATGGCGCAGACCTTCGGGCGGTCGAGGAGAAGTGTGGCTCCGGCCTCCACTCCGATAATGCGTATGCCTGATTCCGAGGCGACCTGAAGGGTTTTTGTTCCAACGACTGGAACGTCAAATCGCATATCCTGATTGGGTTTGGAGACCTTGACGAGCGTAGCGCCGCCACGGCCGAGTTGACCGCCGCGTCGAATCGCTTCATTCGTTCCTTCAAAGGCTTCCACGGCCAATACCGTGCCGTTTTTAACAACCACGGTTTGCCCGATATCCAGTCGACTGGTCTCTTTGGCGATACGGAACCCAAAATCCAAATCATCCAACTGGCGCGCTTTCAATCCGGGTCCAGCGATAGGTCCTGGTGCGGCAATGTGCTCATCAAGAAACGTGGTAGCGGAGATCAGTTCGACTCCGAGTTTTGAAAGTTCCATTCCAATCGCACCAAAAAGCGTTTCCGCATTGCGTTCTTTAAGCTTGGCCAAAAGGACGAGCGCTTTGAAATCCGGACGCAAATTGAACAAATGCGATGGGGCAATCTGGCCAGCCATCAGAGCGCGCTGGGCGCCTGATTTTTTTGCGGCATCCAAGAGTTTGCCCAGTTGACCGACCTTCATTGGGAAAACCTGATCCACCATCGAGGTCAGTTCGGGCAAGGTCTCGCTTTCAAACGAGGCCATCGCAATTTTTGAAACGCCGCTTTTTCTGGCTCCTTCGATCACCAGTCGGGGATAATCGCCACTGCCGGCGATGAGAAAGAGAGGTGATTTTATGGAATCAAGCATGCAACGTCTCTTTACTAATCGATTTCATCAAACCGGTTCACGCGAAAATTGCTTCCCTTCGTGGGCTTGCTCGCAGGCAAGGGGAGTTTGGGGGATTCCGAAACGGATGGGAAAACATAATCCTCGGCGTCTGTCTTGTAGGTATTGATCGGAATTTGCGTTGTTTGACCGCTACCAGGTAAACGCCGACGCTGCGTGATAAACTGGCTTGGCCGGTAGTAGTTTGTGAAATCCTTGGCGAACGATGAGCGGTTGATTCCGATGTTAATGTTTTTACGGATTTCGAAGTGCAGGTGCGCCGGATACATGCCTCGGTTCGTTCCTATTGTGCCGACCTGCTGACCGCGCGAAACCTGCTGACCCTTGCGCACCATAATCTGGTTCAAGTGGGCATACATCGAATCAGCCGTCTTAAGAACGCCATTTTCGACAAAGGCGTGACGAACGATAACCACATTTCCCCAGCCCATTCGGGCGTCCATGGCAAAGGTCACATATCCCTCGCCAATGCAATAAACCGGGGCGCCGAGATCGCTGTTGCCGCCATTGATGCCATTCCAATCCTCGCCGGGGTGATAGGATAAAAAGCCGCGCGACATGTAATATCCTTCAGCATCAGGCTTTCCAACGGGTTGATCGAACCCGTTTGCGACACGCACGCTGGCACGTTCCGGCCAGGGCACAGCCACCAGCCCGGCTACAAATGTCAGCAGGCAAATCCAGAAAAACGAACGACGCATGAAGGTTGAAAAGCTACGCACTGCACCCCATTGGCGCAAGTCGCAGATGGTTTCGGAAAATTCTGCAAATGTCAGCGATCAGGAAAAAGGAGCTGTCTCGGAAAGCTTGTGATTGTGTCCCGGATTGAAATGATGATTTCTGCTTTAGGCCAAACCATGATTGCTGTCTTTTTGAAACGCCTGTTTTCGTTGCACGCAGTGTTATTCTCTGTGATCTCGATTACATTCCTGTTGATTCGCGTTTCCCCTGGCGGGCCATTTGATGGGGAGCGAAAAATTCCTGCGGCGATTGAGAAGCAGTTGCTTGAGAAGTATAAGTTGGATGGATCTCTCTGGCATCAATACACCAGCTATTTGGGTGACCTCCTCCAAGGGGATTTGCGACTATCCACGAAATACCGCAACCGTTCGGTGAATGAAATTCTCGCCCAGACCTTGCCGGTGACACTCTGGCTTGGCGGAACCGCATTTTTACTGGCCTCGGTAGGGGGAGTCTGGCTGGGCAGCCTGGCGGCGATGTATAGGCAAACGTGGCGGGATTTTGGCGCAATGTTTCTCGCTTTGGCGGCCATCTCGCTGCCGGCCTACATTGTCGGCCCATCGCTCATTTTAATTTTTGGGCTAAATCTCGGTTGGTTTCCGGTGGGTGGTTGGGGAGGAGTTTCTCATCTCGTGCTTCCTGCCATCACTCTCGCGGCGCCGGCCATGGCTGTTGTGGCTCGTTTGATGCGGGGAAGTATGGTGGAAACGCTCGGGCAGGATTTTGTTCGCACCGCCCGCGCCAAAGGACTCCGTGAATTCACCGTGGTTTATCGGCATGCACTGCGAATCGCTGTTTTGCCTGTGGTTTCGTATCTGGGCCCTTTGGCGGCACATCTTTTAACGGGTTCTATCGTCGTCGAAACGGTCTTCAACATCCCTGGAGCAGGAGGATTTTTTGTGCATTCGATTTTGAATCGCGACGGATTCCTGCTTGGGGGAATGGTCATCGTTTATTGTGTGATGTTAGTTGTCTTCAATCTGCTTGTGGACGTGGCCTATGGCTTGTTGGATCGCCGCATTAAAGCCCATGTTTGACACTCGCACTTTCCACAAATTGAAAAAAAATCCTGCCGCCTGCGTGTCGGCACTGGTTCTTTTATTGGTGATTCTTACCTGTGTTTTCGGCCCGTTTTTTCTTTCCAGCTCTCTGGGCGAGCCGGGCCCGAACCAATACGCACCGCCATCGTGGCAACATCCTTTCGGCACGGATCTCAATGGCCGCGACTTGCTCTATCGGGTTCTGACTGGTGGACGGGTTTCGCTTTTGGTGGGCCTTTGCGGGGCGCTTGTGAGTCTCACAATTGGAACCGCCTGGGGACTCGTTGCTGGCTATGTCGGCGGGCGCACCGATGCCATCATGATGCGGGTGGTGGATGTTTTA
>JBEIMO010000024.1:0-16032 GCA_040378625.1 Verrucomicrobiia bacterium
ATCAATACCAACTCAGCCGCCACATCGGCTGCCTACAACCTCAGCAACACCAACGTCAACCTCCAGCGCAGCCTCAACAGGCTCTCTAGCGGTTCACGTATCAACTCCTCCTTCGATGATGCCGGTGGTCTCGCCGTGTCGATGAAGCTTAGCGCCTCGATCCGCCGGACCGACGCAACGCTGGCGAACGTCAACAACTCGATTGCCTTCCTGCAAACTCAAGATGGAGTTATCAAAACAGCAGACAAAGTGCTTAGCCGGATGTCGGAACTCGCCACACTTTCCCAAGATGTGACGAAATCGACCAATGATTTGGCACTCTACAACACAGAGTTGACCCAGCTAAAAGGCCAACTCAATTTAATGCTGGGAGAACAGTTCAATGGCATTAATTTGTTTAGTTCAGGCTCGTCGAGCGGGCTAGATTCATCATCAACGATGACAGTTGTCACATCACATGATGGCGCTCAGACAGTAGGTATAACCCAAGTTGATTTGAACTACATTAGTTCCTCCGTTGGAAGCTCAAGCTCCACGGGAATGGACATAAGCTCAAATACTGGAGCGCAAGCAGCTGTAACTACTATTCAAGATGCTATCCAGAACCTGGCAACCCTCCGTGCCAACAACGGCGCGGAGCAGTCTCGCCTCACCTTCGCGGCAGACATGCTTGCAGTGAATAAAACCAACCTCGAGTCGGCAAACAGCCGAATCCTCGATGTGGACGTTGCTGATGAAAGCACCAAGCTCGCTCGCTTCAACATCCTGCAACAGGCTGGACCGGCGATGTTGGCTCAGGCCAATCAATCCAGTCAGTCGATTCTCCGACTGATTATCCAGTAATCAGCACTGATTGATATCAAATGATTGGAGGCTCTCCCGTAAATGGGAGAGCCTCTTCTTTTGTATGAGGAAATTCAGCCCATCATTAATTCTAATCCTATTCATCTGCCATGCGCATTCGGCGTGGCGCGAGGCTTTGCCGGGATGGACATATCGATTTCCTGAAGATCACGGCAGCCATTCTGGATTTAAAACGGAATGGTGGTATTTCACCGGCAATGTTCGCTCAACTGACGGCACGGAATTTGGATATCAGCTGACATTTTTCCGTCAGGGAGTGATTGATCCAGATCACACAGTCCCCGATTCACGATTTATCCAACGGGATGTCAAATTTGCCCACTTTGCGATTTCCGAGATTACATCAAAAAAGTTCCATCATTTTCAAAAACTTGCCCGCGGAGCTTTTGGAGAAGCGGGATTTGATGAGGAGAACCGCATTGCATGGATTGAAGATTGGTCGTGTGAAAGGACAGACACCCATTCCTTCCGCTTGAGAGCTGCAGATAAAGACATCGTGTTGGACCTCGATCTTAAATCCTCCCGCGAACCTGTCATTCACGGTCGCAATGGCGTAAGCCAGAAATCCGCCGGCGAAGGACGTGCATCGCACTACTACTCGCTTACCCGCATGAATACTAAAGGAGAGCTGATGATTGACGGGAAAAAATATAATATTTCCGGCGAGACTTGGTTTGATCACGAGTGGGCCACTAATCAACTCGCAGAAAATCAAACCGGCTGGGATTGGTTTAGCCTTCAGTTTGAGGATGGGAGTGACCTTATGCTTTTTCAGATCCGAACGAAAGCGGGGGGGCGTGATCCCTACTCGTCAGGCACGTTTGTGACATCAGCTGGCGAGACGATCAAAATCGATCTAGATGATTTTCAATTGGAGCCAACGGAATGGTGGACGAGTCCGAAATCGAAAGGCCGATATCCTGTGGCGTGGAAACTTTCGATTCCTAAACTGGCAGTCGATTGCATCGTCCGAGCACGATTTAACAATCAAGAACTCGCCGCAGAACCATTTTCTTATTGGGAAGGCGCAGTGAGCGCGGAAGGACGCCGCGAAAGCCAACCACTCAAAGGAAAAGGCTATCTCGAAATGACTGGCTACGCTGGTGCCATTGTCGGCATGCAGGCCAAATAAGCCTCCACAGCCAATGTATGGAATGCGGCGGTTACGGAATCGCCTCGCCCCGAATCAAGTCATCCAGCGTTTGCCTTGCGCGGGCGAGATGAACCTTGTCTCCATCAATCAAGATTTCCGGCAAGAGCGGGCGGGAGTTGTAGTTGGAAGACATCACAAACCCATACGCTCCCGAGCTCAAAATAGCGATGCGCTCGCCGGGAGAAAGCGGCGAAATTTCACGGTCCTGAGCGAAAAAGTCTCCGCTTTCGCAGACTGGTCCGACAACGTCCATTTTCACACATTCCGACTGAGCCTGGTTTAGCGGGACGATTTCATGCCATCCCTCGTAAAGAGCGGGACGGATCAGATCATTCATCGCGGCATCCACAATGGTGAAGGTTTTAGCCGGCGTTTGCTTCAGATATTGAACCGTTGAAAGAAGTGCTCCGGCATTGCCCACAAGAAAACGGCCAGGTTCAAAAAGGATGCGCAAACCGAGAGGTTTGAGAACCGGAATGATGGCTGCTGCATAATCTTCCGGCGTGATGCGGCGCGATTGCCCTTCGCGAACCCACCAATCCGGCGAACCGCTGCCCAAGGCCTCATCATAAACAATCCCGATGCCGCCACCGAAGTCGAAGAACTCGATGTCGTAGGCCGCTTTTAATTCAGTAACTAAAGCCGCTAATTTCCCTGCCGCTTCCGCAAATGGTCCCGACTCTAAAATTTGAGAGCCAATGTGCGTTTGGACGCCACGGATTTTCAGGTGAGGCAAAGCGGCCGCCACCTTGTAAACTTCTGCAGCTCGGTCGATGCCGATACCAAATTTGTTTTTGCTTTTGCCCGTTGAAATGAATTTGTGCGTTTTGGCATCGACGTCCGGATTGACTCGAATGGCGATCGGCGCTTTAACGCCCATTTCACCCGCCACTTCATTGATACGAGCGAGTTCCGCTTCACTTTCGACATTGAAGGAATAGACGCCTTCTTTGAGTGCGTAGGCGATTTCTTCACGGGTCTTACCTACGCCAGCAAATGTGCATCGATCGGCGCGGCCGCCGGCTTTTAAAACACGGAACAATTCTCCGCCGGAAACAATGTCAAAGCCCGAACCCATTTTGCAGAGGAGGTTGAGAACCGCGAGATTCGAATTCGCCTTCACCGCGTAACAAACGAGATGATCCAAAGGAGCCAGCGCCTGATCGAGGCGTTGATAATTTTCACGGATCGTTGCGGCCGAGTAAACATAGGCCGGAGTGCCAAATTGATTGGCAATTTGATTCAGCTCAACCCCCTCGCAACGCAAGGAGCCATCAATATAAGAAAACGAATGCACCGCGCGAAAATGCGGATGTTTGCCTCACCTGTCAACAAACACGAGACATCCAAATGTTAGCGACCGTCGAGGAGATGGCGGTTTTTGGAGAGGTAGGCCAGGCCGGAATAGAGAGAGAGGAGAACGGTGATGGGAACGAGGATGTGAGTGCCGATGAGCCAAGCGGTGTCGAGCCAAGCGGCTTTTGTAAATTCGCCCACGCTCAGAATGAGCAGGAAGAAAATGATGGTTATCATCTGCCAGGTCGTCTTGTGTTTTCCGAGTTTATCAGCGGGCAACATGATGTTTTTAGAGGCAGCGAGGGTGCGAAGACCGGTGATGAGAAATTCGCGGCTGATGATTAAAATGACGGCCCATTGTGGAATGGCGTTGAACGCTGCGAGGCTTATGAATGCTGAAGCTGTGAGGATTTTGTCCGCCAGTGGATCCATCAATTTTCCAAAATCCGTTATCAGATTTTCCCGCCGTGCAATTTCGCCATCCAGAAAATCTGTGATCGCGGCCGTGAGGAAAATGCAAAACGCAACGGTAAAGCGCCACTGGAATTCGAACGCGAATGCGGCGACAAAAAAGAAGGTCAGCCCGAGTCGCGCAATGGTGAGCTTGTTTGGAAGATTCATTGCGAAGCTCTTTGGTGCGCGAATGCAACGGGCTTCACAATAAAAAACTATCGCTGAGTCGATTTTGTTGCGCGGCGTGAGCTTGTGCGACCTCGATGTATTTGTCGGCACTTTGACGTAGCGAGGCGATTTCCTCGTCCTTGAGTTGTCTCACGACTTTGGCAGGCATTCCCATGACCATCGAGCGAGGAGGAATGTTTGTGCGAGGCGTAACAACAGATCCTGCGGCAATGAGACATTGGTCACCGATAACCGCTCCATCTAAAATAACCGCTCGCATGCCAATGAGACATTCGTTACCGATCGTGCACGCATGAATAATCGCCCCATGGCCGATCGTGCAAAAATCTCCTATGTGTGCGCCGAGGTCATCCGCCAAGTGAATGATGCAACCATCCTGCACATTGGTTCCCTCTCCGACGGTTATGGAATTAATGTCAGCCCGCAAAACCGCCCCGTAGAAAACACTCGCATTCCGGCCGAGTTTGACGTCGCCAAGAATTTTGGCATCCCCTGCAACAAAACCGGCTTTTTCGATTTGAGGCTTACGTTTGAGAAATGTTTCGAGGCGTTCCGCAGTGGTCATGATTTAAGCACCCCAATGGCGATCAGGCTTTTTTACGTTTGGCTTCGGCACGAAGTTGGCTCTCCGCCTCAATCCAATCGCTTGAGGAATCTCCCGGCCAACCCATGAGTTGGCGACGTTCCGCGATGTAATAAGCACGGGTTGCGATGTGTTGCTCCGTTATCTCTATTTGCAAAACCGATACGGTCGATTGCATCGAAGCATGTTTGAAATCGTCTGTTGGCGCTGCAGATTTCTTTTTTGCAGGCGCCTTGACCGGCGGTTTTTTGGATGCCTTTGATACTGGGGCCTTGGTTTTAGTGGCTTTAGGAAGGACATTTGCAGCCTTCGCTTTCGCGGTTTTAGAAGGGGTTTTGGTTGGCATACTTAGTCATCTATGGAACTCGTAACCCTATTTTGCAAAATATTTCTTCAAAAAAAAGCGACCGAGAGTAGGTTCTCATTATGAGTGCATTCTTAATCCGTTGGATGGTTACGACTGTCGCCGTGTTTGTAGCAGAGAAACTAATACCTGGCATTGATTGCGGAAGTTTGAGCGCTTTGCTGGGCGCTTCCCTGTTGCTCGGGATCGCCAATGCTTTCGTCCGCCCTTTGCTGCTCCTTTTGAGTATCCCTTTCATCATATTAACAATGGGCCTCTTCATTTTTGTGGTGAATGCGTTGTTGTTACTTTTTGTTTCCCATTTAATTCCGTCATTTGAAGTCAGCGGATTTTGGAATGCGTTTTTTGGCGCTATTATCATCAGCATTGTGAGCTGGTTGCTGAGTTCCTTCTTCCGCACAAGTGATGGCCGGGTGCACGCGATCACGCATCACCCATCGATAAAAAAAGCCAATGCCCGAGTCATTGAATGAGGTTGTTTGAATCCGGCCGGGTCGGCGTTAAAATCTGCGGAATCACCAGAGAGGCCGACGCGCGGATGTGCATTCGCGAGGGAGCTGACGCGCTGGGGTTTAATTTCTATGCTCCATCCAAGCGTTATGTGGATCCAGCACATGCATTGGATTGGATTCGCAAGCTCGAAGGACTGATCGACCGCATTGCCGTCGTGGTAAATCCCTCGCCGGATTTGCTAACGACATTGATTCAATCCGGCTGCTTTGAAATGATCCAGTTTCATGGAGATGAGTCGCCTAGCGATTGTTCGACTTCTAGGGCTTCGAACTGGATGAAGGCCATCCGTGCCCGCGATAAGGAAACCCTGAGGGCCGCGCTGGAATTTCCATGTCCCGCGTTACTGCTCGATGCGTGGTCACCCGTGGCCTATGGGGGAACCGGCGAAGTAGCGGACTGGAATTTGGTTCGCCAATTTGTGAAAGAGTATCCCGAAAGAAAATGCATTTTAGCCGGCGGGCTGCAGCCGCAAAACGTAAGCCAAGCGGTGGCGTCGATAAAACCCGCAGCAGTTGATGTGGCTGGCGGCGTGGAATCAGGACCGGGCATCAAATGCCCAGAACTCACACGAGCCTTTATTCAAGCGGTCCGCAGAGCGGATTCCTGAAGAAGATTAAACTTTTTCAACCTGCCAGTATTCGAGATCCACGAGCGTATCGCGGCCGAAAATGCTGACAGAAACGCGGAGTTTGCCGCGCTCAGGATCGATTTCTTCGACAAGACCGTTTTGGTTTTGGAAGGGACCGTCGGCCACTTTAACTTTGTCGCCCACTTCGAAGTGAATTTTTGGTTTAACCGTGTCTTCGCGGTCGCGGATTTGTGCAAGGAGTGCGTCCACTTCTTTCTGACGCATTGGCGTTGGGCGGTCTTTTGTGCCCGCGAATCCAAGCACTCCTGCGGTATCCTTGATGAAATACCATGTTTTCTCAACGAGTTGGTTGTTCTCGTCGAGGAGGTGCATGTTGATAATGATATAGCCAGGAAAGAATTTGCGAGTGGTTTCGCTTTTCTTACCGCGTTTGATTTCCTGCACACGCTCTGTGGGAATGAGAACCTCGTAAACAAGGTCAGACATTTCCTCTGTTGCGATACGGCGGGTGATATTATCAAGCACTTTCTGCTCCTGTCCGGAGAGGACATGCACGACATACCACTGATCTTTCGGGGCTATAGCCATTTTAAAAGGGACTGGGTGGGTTATGAGCGGGTTAGAAACCCGACCACATTGATGAGAATAAAATCAAAAAAAGCGATGTATCCGCCAAGGATGACCATGGCAACAAATACAACCACGGTCGAGTCGGTGAGTTCTTTGTAGCGGCGGAATCCTTTTTCATTGGGATCCCATGGCCATTGGGCCTTGCTCAGTTCAGAACGGACTTCGCGGGTGAATTTGCGGATTTTGGAAAACATCGGATATAGGTTTAAAAACCAAGGGCACAGGCCAGGAGGGACTCGAACCCCCAACACGCGGTTTTGGAGACCGCTGCTCTACCAATTGAGCTACTGACCTTCGGAAATTTATTCCGGCCTTGTGGCTTGATTAAGCGATAATGTCGGCAACGCGTCCGGCACCCACTGTGCGGCCACCTTCACGGATGGCGAAGCGGATGGTTTTTTCCATAGCGATCGGAGTGATGAGCTCGACTTCAACGGAAACGTTGTCGCCAGGCATAACCATTTCCACGCCTTCTGGCAATTTTACAGTTCCGGTCACGTCAGTCGTGCGGAAGTAAAATTGTGGGCGGTAGTTGCTGAAGAATGGTGTGTGACGGCCACCTTCGTCTTTGCTGAGGACGTAAACCTCGGCTTTGAACTTGGTGTGTGGTTTGATCGTGCCGGGCTTGGCAATAACCTGACCGCGCTCGATGTCTTCTTTTTTAACACCACGGAGAAGAACTCCGACGTTGTCGCCGGCTTCTGCGGAATCAAGAAGCTTACGGAACATTTCGATGTCCGTAACAGTTGTTTTCTTGGTGTCGGTAAGACCAACGATTTCGACTTCCTCCATTTTCTTGAGGATACCGCGTTCGACACGGCCAGTGGCAACGGTGCCGCGACCTTCAATGTTGAACACGTCTTCCACAGGCATAAGGAATGGGAGATCGGTGAGGCGCTCAGGTTGTGGGATGTATTCGTCCACAGCGGCCATAAGGTCGAGAATCGCTTTTTCGTATTCGGCGGAGCCTTCAAGAGCCTTGAGGGCGGAGCCTTTGACGATTGGGATAGTGTCGCCTGGGAACTCGTATTTGCTGAGGAGTTCGCGGATTTCCATCTCAACGAGCTCGAGGAGATCTTTGTCGTCCACCATGTCCACTTTGTTCATGAAAACAACGATGGATGGCACGCCAACTTGGCGGGCGAGGAGGATGTGTTCACGTGTCTGAGGCATTGGGCCGTCAGCTGCGCTCACAACGAGAATAGCACCGTCCATCTGGGCGGCACCGGTGATCATGTTTTTAACGTAGTCAGCATGACCGGGGCAATCCACGTGGGCGTAGTGGCGTTTTTCGGTTTCGTATTCGACGTGTGCAGTATTGATCGTAATGCCGCGCTCTTTTTCTTCAGGAGCTGCGTCGATTTCATCGTATTTCTTAGCCGTTGCTCCGCCGGATTTAGCAAGGACGGTGGTGATTGCGGCGGTAAGTGTGGTTTTACCGTGGTCAACGTGGCCGATTGTGCCGATGTTGATATGCGGTTTATTTCTCTTGAACTGTTCTTTAGCCATCTTGAATTTTCGGTTTGTTGTTTAGGTGCCGAGCGATGTTGGTGGAGCCCATGACCGGGATTGAACCGGTGACCTCGTCCTTACCAAGGACGTGCTCTACCGACTGAGCTACATGGGCATTTGGCGGCCGTAGCCGCGGTGGTGCACATCGCCAGCGTATTATTTTCCTTATGGAACGAGGCGATGACGCAGCCCGCTGTCGCTAGTGCTTGCAGCGGTAGGCGTCGTCTCCCAATTCCAATGGGAAGGGAAAACCTAGCGGTTGCATTTTCTGTGTCAAAGAGAAAATGCGGCTATTTCAAGCTTTCGGGGTGGCGCGGTTGAGGGCGCTGATGATGGCATGAATGGAAGCGAGCTCGATATTCGTGTCGCTTCCTACTCCGAACAGAGTCCGTCCGGTGTGGGATTTGATTTGTATATAACTCACCGCCTTGGCCGCAGCCCCGGCTCCGAGGGAATGTTCGGAATAGCTTAAAATTTCGAATGGCGGCAGGCCGGCTTGAGCGAGCGATTGCACAAATGCATCGATCGGCCCGTTTCCTGTGCCGCGAACGGTGTGGGTTTTTCCATGAACCACAAGATCCGCCTCGCAGGTGACTTGTTCTGAACGATCGATGGCTCGGAAGGCCTGGAGTTCAATAACCCCGAAGCGGCTGATAAAAGTTTTGAGGAAAAGCGCATGAACCTCCTCGGCGGTTAACTCCGTGCCTTTTTGATCGGAAAGTTCGTTAACAATGCGACCTAGTTCTTTTTGGAGTGCCTTGGGAAGTTGATAGCCGAATTCCTTTTCCAAAACATAAGCCACGCCGCCCTTGCCGGATTGGGAGTTGATGCGGATGATCGCCTTGTAGCTGCGTCCGATATCCGCCGGATCAATAGGAATGTAGAGAACATCCCACGGACGATCTGCGTTCTGATGTTCCCAAGATTTTTTAATCGCATCTTGGTGGGAACCGCTAAAGGCCGTGAAAGCAAGATCTCCCGCATAAGGGTGGCGCGGATGCACGTCCATGCGGGTGCAGCGTTCGTAAACTTCGCGGATGGCATTGATGCCGCTGAAATCGAGCTGCGGATGGATTCCGTGAGTATAAAGATTGAGGGCGACCGTGATGATATCCAGATTGCCCGTGCGTTCCCCTACTCCAAAAAGTGTTCCTTCCACACGATCCGCGCCCGCGAGAAGTCCGAGTTCCGTGGCGGCCGTGCCTGTGCCGCGGTCGTTGTGTGTATGCAGCGAGAGCGTGGTGCAATCGCGGCGCGTGAGGTGTGTTGACATCCACTCGATCTGATCCGCATGAACATTCGGGGACGCATATTCCACCGTGGCTGGCAGGTTGATGATGATCTTGTTTTGCGGTGTTGGCTGCCAGACGTCGGTGACGGCCTCGCAAATCTCCAAAGCAAAATCCAGTTCCGTGCTGGTGAAGCTTTCTGGAGAATACTCCAACCGGATGCGTGAACCGCTTTGAACAAGAGGCTCCATTTCCTTTTTCAGAAATGAAATCGCATGCGTGGCTATGGCAATGATGTCACTCCGCGAGGCCTTGAATACATATTCCCGCTGCTTCGGCGATGTGGAATTGTAGAGGTGGAAAATGATATTCTTTGCTCCATGCAATGCTTCAAGGGAACGAACAATGAGATCTTCGCGGCATTGGCAGAGAATTTGAATCGCCACGTCGTCGGGAATCCGGTTCTCCTCGATCAGACGTCGGCAAAAATCGAACTCGATCTGAGATGCGGAAGGGAACCCTATTTCGATTTCCTTAAATCCAATGCCGACGAGCATTTCAAAATACTCGAGCTTTTCCTCCACGCTCATTGGCTGGGCAAGCGATTGGTTTCCATCACGAAGATCAACGCTGCACCAAATTGGAGCGCTGGATATTGTGCGGTCCGGCCACTGGCGATTTGGAAGATCGACCTTTGGAAAGGGCCGGTATTTATTAACAGGCGGATTTTGCATCGGAAAAAATCAACGTAGCACCGGCAATGCGCCGCGCCAAGTCACGAAACTGGACACCCTCAGGCAATTCCCGATTCGAGCAGGCGTTGTTCGATATCGCTGGCCTGGAGAGCATCGGTCATTTCAGCGATCTCCCCGCCGAGAAAACGATCGAGGGAATAGAGCGAAAGTTTGATGCGATGATCGGTAATGCGATTCTCCGCAAAGTTGTAGGTTCGGATTTTTTCCTCACGTCCACCGCCTCCAATAAGACTTTTCCGGTGAGCGGAATATTTCGCCTCCTCTTCGCGGCGCTTGTCCTCCAACAACCGGGAACGCATGATTTTCAAGGCCGCTTCTTTATTCTTCTGCTGACTTCGACCATCCTGGCATCGAACGATGCGACCAGTCGGAATATGCATCACCTGCACGGCAGAGTCCGTGGTGTTAACACCCTGTCCACCCGGACCACCGGCACGGCAGACTTCAATTCGAAGGTCTTCCGGACGCAGCTCAAGATCAACCTCCTCAGCCTCCGGCAAAACAGCCACCGTCGCGGTCGATGTATGGATACGACCCTGCGCTTCGGTAGCAGGAACACGCTGCACGCGATGGACACCGCTCTCATATCGAAAACGACGGAAAACAGATGTGCCTGAAATGCGGAAAATGATTTCGCGATAGCCACCCAAATCAGCGGGACTGCATTCGAGTTCCTCGACTTTCAACCCGAGTGAATCGGCATAGCGGCAATACATCCGATGGAGATCCGCCGCAAAAAGAGCCGCCTCCGTCCCGCCTGTGCCTGCTCGGATTTCGACGATGGCATCACGATCCTCGTCGGGTTCTGGTGGCAACAAAGCGACCTGAATAGATTTTTCGAGCAGCGGAATTTCCTCGTCGAGACGTTTTATTTCGTCGCTCGCGAGGGCCGCCATTTCCTTGTCATCCGAAGAAGCCAGTTCGCGGTTTTCGATGATCTCACGGCGGGCCTTTGTGAACTTGTCCCAAATATCCAAAAGCTCGCGAGTCGTGCCGTGTTCACGGAGAACCTCTCTGGCACGCCTTGCATTGTCGAAGAGATCTGGAGCAGCGATTTCACGCTCCAGCTCCTCATATCGACGGCGTTTGCGCTCGATCAGAGGTTCAAAGTCCATAAAGAAAGAAAAACGGTAAACAGGCGGTGAACCTGTTTACCGTTTTCGAAAAGAGAAACGAATTTAGAGTTTCTTGGCGAGGCGAGGTGCGCGAACCGTTCCGTAACGGCGTTGGAATTTGTCAACGCGTCCGGCGGTATCAACAAACTTCTGCTCACCTGTGAAGAAAGGATGGCAAGAGGCGCAAATACCAAGCTTGATGTTCTGACGTGTGGAACGAGTTTTGTATGTCGCTCCGCAGGCGCAGACGATAACTGTCTCCTCGTAGTTGGGATGAATTTCTGGCTTCATTTTTTAAAAGGGTGTGTAGATTAACGCGATTTTCAATCGTGGCAACAGGAATCCACCACAAATTTTTTATGGAACAACTTTTTAAACCGATTTTTTTGACTCTGATTGCCGCTTTTTCGTTGGCAACAGGTAATGTCAGCTTAGCTCAAACCCCCGCGCCGTCGCCTTCGGCAAGTCCAGCGGCCCCAGAAATTGATTATTCGGCATTGCTCAAGCAAGTCATGGATGATGGCCCTGAAAATTTCGGCAAAAAAGAATCCTCCACGCCTGAGGAATACCGCGATTACGTCAACCTTCTGACCCAGATCATCGAAACCGAGGCTTTGATGGAGGAAAGAGTCTCCAGCGCACAAAGCCTCCGCTCTCAAATCGCTGAGGTAAAAACCTTGATCGGAAATTTCAAGCCGCAAGACATCAAGCCTGACACAGGACTAGAATCATTTGACGCCACGCGGGTCTCCCTCTGGCAGGCTAAAACATGGCTGATCGCTCTCAATAAAATCGGCTCGAGTCGCGCTGAGCTGGAGAAAGAATCCTTTGAAACTCTTAAAGACGAGCAGGGAAATCTTCAGACGCTTGAGCGCACGGAACCCGTCACGCCACGTGACCGCTGGTTGCTAAAACTCCAAAAAACACGCGTCCAGGCCGCCCTCCTACATCACGGCGTGCGTGCAGACACCGAATCTTGGAAAGCCGATGTGGAATTACAGGAACAGCGCATCAAACTCGCCCAACTCACGCTTTCCAGCTTGACACCTCGCATTGTTTTTCCAGCCAGCCTGCTTCAACAAAAACGCGAAGCACTAAAGGCTTCCGAAAATCTCGATGAAAAAGCCTCGACCCAAATCGAATCACAGATCCGTAAATTTCCCTCCACAAACCCCGCTAAAAACAACAGGGCCCTGAGTGCTTTTCTCCTTCAGGGTTTGGAAAACCAACTTCAGGTCATCGAATACAAGCGCGTTGGCATGATGATGCTCCTGCAAATCTGGCAAATGCGGCATGACCTCTGGAATTCGTCCGATGCCGAGACTCTCGAAAAAACCGGCCGTAGCATTTCATCCTGGATGCAGGACATCCAAACCTGGCAACCCCTCATCACCGGCCTTCGCGCTAAATTGCAGGATCGTCG
Organism: Verrucomicrobiia bacterium; assembly: GCA_040378625.1. Taxonomy (GTDB): domain Bacteria; phylum Verrucomicrobiota; class Verrucomicrobiia; order Chthoniobacterales; family Terrimicrobiaceae; genus UBA967. The sequence continues at coordinate 12,669 of JBEIMO010000024.1, forward strand.
GCGCGAAGCATTAAATCTCGTGGGATCAGACACACCGGCGAATATCCGTGAATTTGTCGATAAGGCCTTGCGGCAGGAAGAAGACACTCTGGCCAATTGGGAAAACAGCTTTGACGAACTTTCGCAGCTCTGCACGTTGGCAAATGCGGATTTTACGGACCGTCGTAAATCCTCGGGCCTCGGTAAAAACTTCGATTCTGCGGCTTCTACACTCGCTGGGCAGATGAAGGCCGTTTGGAATACGGAAATTTTCCAACTCACCGATTCCGTGGTGGTGAATGGCCAAATGGTGCAGCGCCCCAGCCCGATTACTCTCGGTATGCTTCTTAGCGCATTAGTGATCCTCGGAGCAGGCGGCCTTATCTCGGCGGCATTCAGTCGTTGGTTGCGGTTGCGCCTGACTAAGCGGTTTCGGCTGGAGGCAAATACCGGCGCGATTGTTCAAAAGTTCAGCCATTATTTTTTCCTCGTCTGCGTGAGCCTGATCGCGCTGGCCGTTGTCAAAATTCCGCTCACCATATTTGCACTACTAGGTGGCGCGGCAGCTATTGCCGTCGGTTTTGGAACACAACAACTCGTCAGCAATTTGATCAGTGGAATCATCCTACTTTTTGAGCGTCCAATTCGCATTGGCGATCAGGTCGATGTCGGAAGCTTTATTGGAACGGTGACGGCTATTGGAACCCGCTGCAGTCAGCTTCGCCGGGCAGATGGAGTGGAAATTCTGATTCCAAATAGCACGATTTTACAAAGCACCGTTGTCAACTGGACGCTTTCAGACACCCACGCACGCCAAGAACTCGTCGTCGGCATCAGCTATGGCTCCGTAGCGGAAGACGCCATCAACATCATTCGCAATATCGCCAAAGCGCATCCGAAGATTCTCAAAACTTACGAATCCGACGTGTTTTTTCACGATTTTGGAAATGATGGCATAGCACTTCGCCTCCTCTACTGGATTGATCGCAGCCAACCAGGGGTGGTGAATCAGGTGCCGAGTGAATTGAGGCTCTCGATTTATAATGCGCTCAACGCAGCAGGCATCAAATTGGCTTCCGCTAAGCAAGAAGTGACCAAGTAACAGGGCAACGCGTTGAAGCTTGTCACACCTGATCAACTCGGGGGAGAGTGAGCTGATGAAGGAATTCTTCGAGGAACTCGGCAACACGATCTGGAACCAATGGAAGGCTCAGAACTTCACGTTGGATAAATTTCCCAAGATCGCACAAAAGGCACTGGATCTCCGCTCTCCCGCTGAGCATGTGAATTTACCCGAATTACTACGAGATTTTTTGCTTAACGACCGCCAACCGCTTCAAACCGAATCGGGATTTGGTCAACCGGAGTTAGTGGTTTATGATTCGCCCCGATTCTACATCCAGCTTCTGTTCTGGCTGGATGGCACCACGACGATTCATCAGCACGAATTTTCTGGAGCGTTTCACGTCATGGCGGGATCGAGCATTCATGCAAACTTTGGCTTTGAGAATGCGCGTCCCGTGTCCCCGCATTTGCATTTGGGAGATGTAAAAATGAAGGACATTTCGCTTCTCAAAACGGGAAGCACGGTCCCAATCGTTTCTGGCAAATCCTGCATCCACTCGCTCTTTCACCTCGATTCACCATCCATAACAGTGGTCGTGCGCACGCAGCATGATCCCGGAACCGGACCCCAATTTAATTACCTCCCGCCGCACGTCGCTGTGGATCCTGATTTCCGCGATACGCTGACAACGCGCCGCAATCAAATTCTCGATTTATACGAAGTCACAATAGATTCCTCCTACGCGGAAACAGTCTGCGAAACGATCGAGAACCTCGATTTTGAAAGAGGATTTCACACGCTACAAAATTGCCGGAACCATCTGTTGTCATTGGGCGAATGGGACAGCGTCTTCGCAATTTTTAAGAAAAAGCATGGCAAGCTGGCCCATTGCATTGAAGCCACACTCGCGGAGTCGGCGCGACGGGATACCATCAAAGCGATGCGAAGCTCGATCACTGACTCCGAGCATCGTTTTTTCCTCGCCCTGCTTATGAATGTTCAGAGCAAAAAAGATCTTCTGACTTTGGTGCAAAAGCGTTTCCCTAAAATGAAGCCTATCGAGATTTTAAGCCGCTGGGCGGAGGAACTCATTGAGAAATCGGATTATGGCATCTCGATTTTGGATGCTTATTTTCCCGAAACGATCGAATGCGACATGGATGAGGCAGCAAAACTTTTTGCCACCGCTTTCCGGCACTTCCTCACTGAAGGAAAAAGCGGAGCATTGCGCGGATGTTCATCCGAAGACATCGCCGATTTCCGTGCGGCATTTGAGGCATCTTCTTTGCGGGCTTTGATTTTGTAATCGCCCCTCGTGCGAAAACCAGCCGAGATAGCTTTTACTTTTTCAGCCCGCCCTTTAGCGCATCGAGTGCTTTTTGGACCTCGGCAGCATGATCCCCTGTTTTAGCCGAAGGGGATTTCCAAACGATTTTGTTGTCTTGGATCAAAAATGACTGACGACTGCTAACGGGCATTCCAAGCACTCCTGGAACCCCAAAGGCTTCGGCAACTTTGCCATCTTTATCCGCGATGAGAGTGAATGGCAGATTGTATTTTTGCTGAAACTTTTTCTGCGACTCCGGCGTGTCACGACTCACTCCAATAATTTGAAGGTTCTCGGCTTGGAGGGATTCGAACGAATCCCTCAAGGAACAAGCCTGTGCCGTGCAACCGGGCGTGTCGGATTTTGGATAAAAATAAACCAGCGTCACTCCCTTGGCATAAGCATCGGCGAAGCGAAATGGCGCTCCATCCTGATTTACGGAAGTGATGAGAGGAGCGGCGGCTCCAGATTCCAAGGCTTTTACTTTGCTGCCAAATCCAAAAAAGCTCATAATAATAATTGTTAAAACTGCGATGCGCGAATGCATGCCCCAAGCTAGAATGACCTTCCCCGCAAGGCAAATGATGATTGAAAAACTTAAAAAACTGGCCCCCATTTTTTTGATAGCCCTCCTCTCTGCGGGAGCCATGGCTTCTTTCTGCTTCTTCACACGTGCGGAAACTGTCTCTCAAGTCATCTCAGGACTGACCTCCGGCGCTGGCATTGAAAAAACAACCTGGCAAAACGCTCTTGTGGCAGGCGCTTATCAGCTCGGAGGCTGGACAGCCGCTGATGCCGCGCGGTCGGGGATTCTTTTTATATTATGGCTTTGCGGATTTTTGATCGCTGGAATTGTCATTCAAAAATTCGGCCCTGCCGCTGCTCGAATCCTTTTTTATTTCGCTGCAATCGCCACGCTCGCATGGGGCACTTACCAATCAATGGAAGCTTACAAGAAAGACATTCACGACTTGCGACTGCTTGCTCCTGTG
>JBEIMO010000025.1:0-16006 GCA_040378625.1 Verrucomicrobiia bacterium
GAAAGAACAGAACGTCACCGGCGGTTGGATCACGGCGGAATACTCGATGCTCCCATATTCCACACTCACCCGCAAACAACGCGACTCCGCGCGTGGCAAGGTGGATGGGCGCAGCACGGAAATCCAACGCCTCATCGGTCGCTCGCTCCGGGCGGTTCTGGATTTAGAAAAACTCGGTTCCCGCACACTCTGGGTTGATTGCGATGTATTGCAGGCCGATGGAGGAACGCGCACGGCTTCGATCACCGGCGCTTGCGTCGCAGTGGAGCTCGCGTGCCGCTGGCTTTTGGACAAAGGCAAAATCAAAGAATCGCCCATCAAAAACCGCGTCGCTGCGGTCAGCACCGGTATTGTGAAAGGCGAAGTGCTGGTGGATTTGGATTACCTCGAGGACAAGGACGCCAGCGTTGATATGAATGTCGTTATGACTGACAAAATGGACTTCGTCGAACTCCAGGGCAGCGGCGAGGAAAATGTCTTCAGCGCGACCCAGCACGAACAACTCGTCGCTGGCGCGCGTCTCGGGATCCAGCAACTTCTGGACATCCAAACCGCCGCCCTCGCTTGATAAAAATCCCGCTGGCTTTCGATAGCCAGCGAGCAAACAGTGCGGAAAGGATCAATCAAAATCCTTTTCACCATGGAACAGGCCATTAATGTCATCGGCGCACGCTTTCTATGACGATCAAACTTTTTCGGACAATCCCAGCCATTCTCGCGATTTCGCTGCCGGCGCTGTTCGCGCAAACGGATGATTCCGCTGCACCATCGAGTTCCACCAAGGACACTATGGCCCCGCAGCCAAGCGATCAACCCATGCCGTCGGATTCAGACGCTGAAAATGAGCTCACGAAAACGGCGATAACGAAAGAAATGGCTGTCGCGGATTTTTACAATTCCCTCAACGCCCTCATCGCAAAACAACGGAACCCGAATGTTCCAGATATGAAGTTGGAAGACGCGATTAAGACCGCTCTCAAGAAAAACCCTGACATTCTCGATGCGATTCAAAAATTGACCCTCACCTCGGGCCAAATCATGAGCGTTCGCTCGAAGCTGATTCCACAAGTCGCCTTGACTTCGGAGTATGGATACACCTCGCGGGAGTTGAATATCCCCAGCACTAATGTCACGGATCAAGTTTGGACGATTAATCTGAATTTCAGTCAGTTGATTTATGATGGAGGCGCGGCGATTTCCGGGATCCGCGCGGCGATTGCAAGCGAACACAGTTCGTATTTCGAGCTTCGTGCCACCATCGACAACGTCATTGCCGAGGTAAAAACCAATTTCTCCGAAGTTGTCCTCAACCGGGCACTGATCATTGCGAACCAACAATCTGTCGATCTGCTCACAGAACAGCTGAAAGACCAGAAGAACCGATACGACGCCGGCACGGTGCCCCGCTTCAACGTCTTGCAGGCCGAAGTGGCTCTGGCCAACGCCAAACCGCCGCTCATCCAAGCGCAAAACAATTACCGCGTCTCGATGTATAAACTCGTCCGTCTTCTCGGCATGAACTATCCTCCGGGCTTCCCTAGCGAGGTTCCCTTCAATGTTGTCGGTCAACTGGATTACAAACCGCGCGACCTCAATGCCGATCAATCCATCCGCACGGCTGTGTCCAGAAACCCTGTCCTGAAAGCCCAGCGCCAAAACATTCTCTCCACCGCAGCCAAAGTGGATGAGCAGACGGCCGCTTATCAGCCAAGCATCCGAGCCGTGGCAAGGCAGACAAATTCTGCGGAATCGGTGACAACCAATCTTTCAAACGTCGTCTCGGGTTGGTTTTTTGGAATCAATGGCACATGGGCATTGTGGGACGGACTGCTGACCTACGGAAACGTCAAACAAGCCAAGGCCCAGCTTGAATCCTCAAAAATCAACTACGACAACGGTGTTCGTGAAGTCCTCCTTCAAGTGCAGCAGGCGATTTCCAATTTGCTCCAGGCCAAGGAAACCGTGGAAAGCCAGGAAGCGAGTGTTGTTCAGGGTGTGGAGGCACTGCGTCTATCCCAAGAACGCCTGGATGCCGGCGCAGGCACACAGTTGGATGTTTTGAATCAGCAGACATCCTTGCTCCAATCGCAGACATTCCTCCTGCAAGCCTATTACAGCTACATCAAGGGGCTCGCCGAATATGACCGCGCCCTCTCACTGGATACACGTTTTGAAGAATTTTTTGACGATCCTCTCACCCGTCCGCAAGGCCGCCGTTTTAATAAACTCAACGATCCCACCCGTCCGCAGGCTCCGCTTCCACGCGCGATGCGCAAAGCCGACCCCGTGAAGCCAATCCTGGAGCCAACTCCCACGCCACAGCCCAAGAAAAATACTCCGGTTGTGACGCGTCCCAGCGGCAAGTAATTTGCTTTTGTGCCTCAAGTGATCTGCCCCGTCGAACGCTTTGACGCGCTGGAGCGACTCGCTCCTGTTCGGGCTATCTTTATTCAACGCGCGCCGGGGTTGGATGTTAAAACAGATCGCGAAACTGCGCTTCTTCGCCTCAAAGAAATTCATGCAACCACAATTGAGGCTACTGGATTTTCTGGCCTCAAACTCGCCAAAGCCGCTCAAATCCACAGCGCAAATGTTGCCGTTGTAACCCGCGAAACGACGTTTCCTGTAGCAGATTGCGACGCGCTGGCGACCACCGATCCAAGCGTTTGTCTGGGCATCTATGTAGCGGATTGCGCCGCCGTGTATGTGGCTGACCGTCATGGCCGAGGCATCGGACTCGCCCACTCGGGAAAAAAGGGCACGGAACTGGGCATCGTTCCTCGAACCATCGAAACGCTCTGCACGCTCACTGGTGCCTCGCCCCGTGACCTTATTGTGCAGATTTCCCCCTGTATCCGCCCACCGCATTATGAAATCGATTTCGCAGCCGACATACGCGATCAGGCGGCGGCTGCAGGCGTTGAAGAAATCCATGATTGCATGCAATGCACCGCTTGCGATCTGAAGACTTATTATTCCTATCGCCTCGAGGAACGCCAAACCGGCCGCCTGCTTGCAGTGATGTCTCTCGCAGGCAAAGCGGAAACGTTGACTTGAGCGGACTCCTCACGTAGATAAACAGCAGTTTTTTTAAGAACGTGTCCCAGAATGACGAATATACAGTAGAGATCCTCCGCGATCTCGGTTTGGTAACGAGGCAACATGTCGAAGAAGCCCGTGCAAACATAAGCCCCCAAGGGCTCCTGAAGACCTTGGTCGCATCTGGGATTATCTCTGAAGAGGACATCGTCCGTGCGCTGGCCTCCCAGAACAACATGGAATTTGTGGACATCGACGAGTCGCCGATCGACCCTAAAGCCATTGAGTGCATCGAAAGCGATGATGCCCGGCGATATCAGGCATTGCCCATCGGCTTCAGAGAAAGCGCTCTTCTGGTTGCGATATCAGATCCCATGGCCATGCAGGTCATGGACGACCTTAGCTTCAAGCTCCAGCGCGAGGTGGAGTTTGTTTGCGCCGCTCCAGAGGCTATACGCAAACTCATCATCAAGCATTACGGAGATGCCAACGACGCCTCATCCGAGCTACTCCGAGGCATGTCGCCTTCCAATGCGGACGAAGAGGAAGAGGATAAGGGTGATGGCGACGCGCCAGTAATCAAGCTGGTCTCCATGCTGCTCTTGGATGCCTACACCAACCGCGCCAGTGATATTCACATCGAGCCACTGGAAAGCAAAATGCGCGTCCGTTTCCGCATCGATGGCGTCCTTCAGGAAATGCAAAGCCCGCCGAAACGTTTGCATGGGGCAATCATCAGCCGCCTGAAAATCATGTCCCGCACAATGAGCATCGCGGAAAAGCGATTGCCTCAAGACGGCCGCATTCAGATCCGCTTGGGCGATAAATCCGTCGATCTGCGCGTTTCCACAATACCCACAGTGCACGGCGAGAGCGTGGTCATGCGTATTCTCGATAAAACCTCGCTCATGCTGGGTCTCCCGGATTTGGGCTTCCTTTCGGACGATCAGGCAAAATTCGAGCAGTGCATCAACTTGCCCGACGGTATCATTCTGGTGACAGGCCCTACTGGTTCGGGAAAAACCACGACGCTCTATGGTTGCCTGAACTACATGAACAAGCCGGACCGCAAACTGATTACGGTTGAAGATCCGGTGGAATACCAAATGAACGGCATCAATCAGGTGCCCGTGAACTCCAGCATCGGCATGACCTTCCCAGCGGCGCTCCGATCGATGCTGCGCCAAGCTCCGAACATTATCATGATCGGTGAAATTCGAGACAACGAGACAGCCAGCATTGCTGTAAATGCCTCGCTCACTGGTCACCTTGTGCTTTCGACGCTGCACACCAACGATGCCCCGAGCGCGATTGCGCGTCTCATCGATATCGGTATCAAACCCTTTCTTGTTTCCAGTTCCATCCGCGCAGTCGTCGCCCAGCGCCTTGTGCGCAAGCTCTGTCCGCAATGCAAAGGTCCAGGAGAACTCAGCGAATACGAAATGTCCGCGCTCCAAATTGAACCCGGGATGTTGAAACAATCGAACGTCATGCGACCGGTAGGGTGCAGCAATTGCCGAGGCAAAGGGTTCCGTGGCCGTATCGGTATTTTTGAAATTTTCGTCGTTGATGATGAAGTCCGAAACATGGTCAACAACAACGCATCCACCATTGCCCTGCGCCAACGGGCCCGCGAACTGGGAATGAGAACCCTGCGTGAAGATGGTGTGCGCAAAGTTCTCGCCGGATTGACCACCGCGGATGAAGTCATCAGCACAACAATGTCGGATTTCGACTAATCGCCATGGACGCCCGCCAAGTCACAGACATTTTTCTCGAACGCGGAATCATCACTTCCGAGCAATCGGAGGAACTCATTCGAATCGCTGAGACGGAATTTAAACCGATCGAAGACGCCATTATCGACGCTGGCATTGTCGATGAAGCCAGCTTTGAACAAGTCATTGCCGAAGCGGTTGGCGCCGAGCGATACGACCTGCATGGCTTTGAACCCGATGCTTCGACACTGGGACTGATCCCCTCCGGTTTGGCCCGCCTACACGGAGCGCTGCCGATCGGCGCGGCGGAGAATACCATTTTTGTCGCACTTGTTGACCCGCTGAATTCACGCTCGTTGGAGGATATCCGATTCGCGCTTGGCCGTGATATCGTCCAAGGCATTGCGTTCCCTTCGGTCATCAAAAATCTGATTCGCGACCATTACGGATCGGAGGATTCCAGCATCAACGAGATTCTATCCCAGTTGCAAAGCGGCGGGGACGTCACCGTTGAAGAGCGCGATGAGCCCGATGCATTCAATCTTCAGGCAGTCACCGCCGAGGCCAATGCGGCACCGATTGTTAAATACGTCGACCTCATTCTCGACAAGGCGGTCGCCGCACGGGCGAGTGATATCCATTTCGAGCCATTCGAAACGGAGTTCAAAATCCGTTACCGCGTGGATGGTGCCCTTTACGAGATGGATCCGCCTCCGTTCAAACTCGCGTTGCCAGTCATTTCGCGTGTCAAAGTGATGTCGAATCTCAACATCGCCGAGCGCCGCCTGCCGCAGGACGGCCGCATCCAACGCGTCATCAATGGACGTCAGGTGGACCTGCGAGTATCCACGCTTCCCACGGCATTTGGGGAAAGCGTCGTGCTTCGTGTTTTGGACCGTTCCAGCATCAATCTCGATCTCGAGACGCTCGGCATGCCGCCGGAGATGATGGATTACATTCTCCAAGTCATCGAAAAACCGAATGGCATCTTCATTGTCACGGGCCCAACCGGCTCGGGAAAGACGACCACACTTTACTCCTGCCTGAGAAAAATTAACACGGTCGACTCGAAGTTGCTGACCGCCGAAGACCCTGTTGAATACGAGATCGACGGCATTATTCAGGTTCCCATCAATGAAGCCATCGGGCTCAACTTTTCCCGCGTCCTTCGCGCATTTTTGCGTCAGGATCCCGACCGCATTCTTGTGGGTGAGACACGCGACATGGAAACGGCGCAAATTGCCATCCAAGCCTCGCTCACCGGTCACTTGGTTTTCACGACTCTCCACACCAACGATTCGACCGGCGCGGTGACGCGTCTCATGGACATGGGCATCGAACCGTTCCTCATCTCGGCTTCGTTGGAGTGTGTTCTGGCCCAGCGACTGATTCGCAAAATTTGCACCTCGTGCCGCACCGCCTACGAGCCCAGCGAACAGGTTCTTGCCTCACTTGGACTCAGCATTCACGACATCGGAGACAAGAATTTTTACTACGGCAAAGGCTGCGATAATTGTAACTTTACGGGATACAAAGGCCGAAAGGGCATTTATGAGTTGCTCAAAATCTCGGATCCTATCCGCGAAATGATCAACAACCGCGAGCCAGGCATTCTCATTCGCCAAAAAGCGATTGAACTGGGAATGACAACGCTCCGCGAGGATGGCTTGCGCTCGATCTACGACGGCATCAGCACGATCGAGGAAGTCGTCAAATACACGTAATCCGTGGCAACGGTCGAGTTGCCATCGCGTGCCTTCACTATTGCGCCCGCCCCCCTCGAAATTGCATCATCCTGAAACTGTGAATCAACAACTCACCATTGCGGGCCGCGTGTTTTCCTCGCGTCTCCTTCTTGGAACCGGAAAATTTTCTTCGAACGAAACCATGCGCTCCGCCTTGGATGCGAGCGGCACGGAGATCGTCACCGTTGCACTTCGCCGGGCCGATTTGAGCGGGCAGAGCGATCCATTTGCAAACATCCTCGATTTCATCGATCCCAAAAAATACCTGCTTCTGCCGAATACGAGCGGCGCAATGAATGCGGAAGAAGCCGTCCGCCTCGCGCGCCTCGCCGCAACTGCGGGACTCCCGATGTGGGTGAAACTCGAGATCCACCCGGATCCCCACTACCTCTTGCCGGATCCCGTGGAAACACTCGCCGCCGCCACTGTGCTGGTGAAAGAAGGTTTTACCGTTTTGCCTTACATCAATGCCGATCCGGTTCTGGCCCGTCGCCTTCAAGATGTGGGCACGGCAACAGTGATGCCTCTGGGTTCGCCGATTGGCAGCAACCGAGGGCTCGAAACCCGCTCGCAGATTGAAATCATCATCAAGCAAGCCACCGTGCCGGTTGTTGTGGATGCCGGCATCGGAGCCCCGAGCCACGCTGCTGAAGCTCTGGAAATGGGAGCCGATGCCGTGCTGGTTAATACTGCCATCGCCGCAGCGGATGACCCCGTGCGTATGGCCCGAGCATTCAAATCCTGCGTGGAAGCGTCTCGCGAAGCCTACGAAGCTGGATTACCAATGCGCCTCGACCAGGCATCCGCTACCAGCCCGCTGGCTGCATTCCTAAAATCCGCTTAACCTAGCGAAGTAAAATAAAGCAGATTTGAATGACCGAAATCCATTCCTGTAAATCTTGCTAATCCTGAAATCCTGTCCAAAAACTCAGTTCGCGTATTTGACAGAGCAGCCGTAGGGCTGGGTTTTGGGCAATGATACCGGCTTGTTGGCCAAAACTTCATCCAGAGCGGCTCGGACGTGATTTTTTGATCCGGCGATATCGGCGGAGTCGGTCGATTTTTTATCATCAATCGCGCCGTGGTAAGCAACAACGCCGCTGGCATTGATGACATACATCTCCGGCGTGCATTTGGCTCCATAAAGGCGGCCGACTTTGCCGTCCTCATCGAGCAGATAGGCGGTTTCGTTGGATTTTACCTGATCGCAGAATTTGGCGGCATCCGCTGCTGTCATGTGACCTTGTTTTTCGGGGGCGGAAGAACAAATCGAAAGCCAAACGACCCCTTTCGCCACGGCGTCCTTTTGCAGGTTTTGCATATTGCCCGGTGCGTAATGTTTTTTGACGAATGGACAACCGTGATTCACCCACTCCAGCACCACGACCTTACCTTTGAAATCAGCCAACGAGGTTTGTTTACCTTCCGTATTGAGCAGCTTGAAATCAGGAGCCTTTTGACCGGGTTCAATCTGCGCATGAACGAGGGCGACAGTTGCAAGAAGGAGACATAGGATTTTTTTCATAGAGGCCACAAACGTTGCACAACTCCGCAACCCCCGCAAGGGCATCCAGAAAAATTAACCACAGAGGACACAGAGAGCTCAGAGAACCATATATTTAAACTGAAATTATGGGATCCGGTTTGGCGCAGCTTAAATCCATTCCTGTAAATCCTGCTCCTCCTGTCATCCTGTCAAAAATCTGTTTTGCAGCATCACGGAAGTTGGCGGAGGGCGTCCAAAAGAATCGATTCCGTGAGTAACTCTGGAAGCACAATTGGAGCCTGATCTTTGCGGTAAATCACATAGAACGGAACTCCAACACGCCCGAATTCCTTGAGTGCGGCGGTGATCTCCGGATTGGCATTCGTCCAGTCTGCTTTCATGGGAATGACTTTTTTTTCAGCGAGCAAAGTGCGGACGGGAGTCGTATTGATCGCCGTGCGTTCATTGAATTTGCAGGTGATGCACCAGTCTGCGGTAAAATCCACAAAGACGCTGGAGCCGGATTCCAACTCGTTTTGAAGGCGGTCCTTCGAAAAGGGAATCCAGGAGATTTCGTCTTTCCGGCTCTGTCCCTCTTGGGCGAATTTTTGACCAAGGAAATACCAACCGCTCCCAACGCAGAGTATAAGAGCAAGGAATAAGACGGGCAGACGATTCGAAAATGCTCCGTAAATCCAGCAAGCGAGCGCCACACAGAGGAGGAATGCGGAAAACCAAACAATACCATCCACACCGCGCTGACCTCCTATAATGCTGAGAATCCAAATCAGGGTCGCGAAAAGCGGGAAGGCCATGAATTGTTTCAGGCGTTCCATCCATGCTCCCGGACGGGGCAGAAACCTCATCCAGCCTGGCTGCGCGGTCAGCAACAGATAAGGCAGCGCCATGCCCGCTGCGACCGATGCAAACATGCCAAAGATGACGGTGGCGGATTGACTGAATGCAAAACCCAACGCACTTCCGAGAAATGGCGCGGTGCAGGGCGTGGCAAGAAGTGTTGCAAAAACGCCTTGAAAAAACGATCCGCCCAATCCTTGGACATCGCCCGTTGATTCCAGAGCTGTTGCGGCGCGACCGGGAAGAATCAACTCAAAGACACCGGCCAGATTGAGTGCAAAAGCAAAAACAAGTGTTCCAATCACGATATTGAACCATGGGTTTTGAAACTGGAAGGCCCAGGTCACTTCGGTTCCGCTGGATTTCAGAAAAACCACCACGGCTGCGAGACCTAGAAACCAAACAAAAACACCCATCGTGAAGGCCACGCCGTGGGAAAATATTTTCAATCGTGATTGACCTGCCTGATGGATGAAACCGAAGATTTTCAACGAGATGACCGGCAACACGCAGGGCATGAGATTGAGAAGAATGCCACCTAGAAAGCCGTAAAATAGGGCCAACCAGAGCCCCATCGAGGCGGCAGGCGAGGGCCATGTTTGGTGCACATTCCATGCTCTTTGCGAAGAACCCTCGCCAACAACCAGAACGCCACGAAACGCGCCATCCGCACCTAAATCAAATGTCCCGGGCGGTGTGAATTTCGGGAGAGGAGCATCCTTTCCAGCATCCGGAAGTGGAAAAAGACGAGGAATCTCGCCTTCGCCAAGCCCCTCGACTCTGAGCTGAGCATTGCCCCTGTTTTGCGACCAGCTCAGTGAAAAGGGCGGTGGGGAATTGAGTGGAACTTGAGACCGGAATTTTTCAAATAACTCGGCGTTTTGCGGGGATGCGCTGGCTGCCGTCGGCAGCGTGAGCTCAAGAGCGGCATCGCCCGGCACGCAAATGTCTTTGCACACCAGCCAAGAGACCGATGCGTGGAGCGCGATGTTTCCTGTTACTCCGGCCGGGGGTGTTATTTTTGTGAGGAGCAGAACGCTGTCACTGTAGGCATAGGTTTGAATTAGCCCCGGTTCGAGTTTGGCCTCTGGAGCGGGCCATTCGATCGGTCCCGCAACAAAGCCCGGCGGCAACGTCCATTTGATGCTTGTCGGGAGTCCCGCATCTCCACTGTATTCCCAGTAGGTGTGCCAGTCTGGAGCCATCTTGAGGAGCACGCCGACATCGAATGGTTGGCCGGGCACGACGGCGGTGGTATTCGCTATCAGCTTAGCTTCGACCAATGTCTCACCATTGACGATCTGAGCAGGGCAGTTGCAAGACACTGCAACCAGCAAGGCAACCAGCCAAAATCGGAATCGGGAAATCATGTCTTACCAGTAGCCCGAGTTTGGCCATGTGAAAGGGAAAACACTCTTCTCGGTTGCGGATCGTGTTTTCCTCGGGCAAGCTCCGCTCCCATGAAATACCCACGCTCACCCAAGGATCAAGTCGGTGGAATTGTTTATCTCGGTCGCATGCTCGACAAAATCCGCCTGATGGCCGCCGTCGAGCTTCACTCCGACCTCCACGCCAATCTCGGCAAAGGATTCGATGAGCGGATCACGAGCTTTCTGGGCGTTGACTACGAGACGATCAAGGCCCGCACATTACAGGGCGGCACGGATGAGGAAATTCTCGAATGGTGCTGCCAAAATGGCGTTCGTCCGACTGAGGAACAGATCGAGATTTGGAATGGATTCATGACCAAGCGCGGATGGAATGATGAATTAGTGGAGACACTCGCCCGCAGGAAGCGTGAGAGTGGATTTGAAAACCGAAACGAAATTCAAACGATGTTCCACTACATTGATGCCGATGAAGGCCGCCCGGTTGCTTGATTTTTGTTGAGGAAAGAGGGATCCGCAACCAAGTTGACGTCACATGGAATTTGTTAATCTCACGCGCCACGGCGGAATTGGATCCAATTGCTACTGGCTGCGCGTGGGAGGAAAAAACATCCTGCTTGATGCTGGCTCGGATCCCAAAATTGAAGGCCTCGCGTCAACGCCCGATCTTCGCCCGCTGCCGCCCGGCTCTGCGGATGCCATCATCATCACGCATGCCCATCAGGACCACGTTGGATCACTTCCGGTAGTCACCCGCCAAGAATCCCAGTGTCCGGTTTTTATGACCGAGGCGACGGCGAACATTACCAACATCATGCTTCACAATTCCGTGAATGTGATGACGCGCCAGCGCGAGGAGTTGAACCTGATGGAATATCCGCTCTACACGCACCGGGGCGTGGATTTGTGCCATCAGGCGTGGGTGCGGTGCGCCTTGAGAAAACGCTACAATCTCAAAGGCGAACGCTCCGAGGACGACAACGAGGTCACCTTTGAATTTTTCAACGCCGGCCACATTCTTGGTTCCGTCGGGGTTCTCATTCGATACAACCGCCGTTCGCTTTTCTACACGGGTGACGTCAATTTTGAGCATCAGACGCTGATGACCGGCGCTGAGTTTCCGGAGGAGAATGTGGATTATCTTTTGATGGAGACCACGCGAGGCGATTCGCCTGTTCCTGTCGGGTTCTCTCGCGCCAATGAGGAGGAACGCTTCTCCCGCGCCGTGAAGGACGTCATCGATAGCGGGGGATCGCTCACCATTCCCGTTTTTGCACTTGGGAAAACCCAGGAGGTCCTCGCCATTCTCTGGAAAATGCGGCTTCGCGGGGAAATCGGCCATATCCCGATTTACATTGGTGGCCTGAGCGTGAAGATCACCACCGTGTATGACGCCATGGCAGCTCTCACGCCGCGACGTCACCCAGAACTTCAGCTCCTCCAAGAAATGGCGCCTTATGTTTTATCAGGGCGTGAAATTGCCACAGCGCAACCCCGCAAGCGTTGTATTTATGCGCTTTCCAGCGGCATGATGACCGAAAATACGCTTTCGAATATTTTCGCCCGCCACGTCATTGCCGATCCCAATCAGAATCTGTTTTTCGTCGGCTACTCGGATCCCGAATCGCCTGCCGCCCGCATCCGATCTGCGTCCACTGGCGACGAAATCGTTCTGAACCGAGAACATCCGCCCGTTCCATTGCGTTGCCGGGTTGAGGAATTCAGTTTCAGCGCGCATTCCAGCCGCGACATGCTCCGCAACTACGCCATGCTCCTGCGACCATCAAAAATCATCCTCGTGCACGGCGACAAGCCCGCCTTGGACTGGTTTCAGCTGGCACTCTACAAGGAACTCGGCGGCGTGGAAGTCATCGTCCCCGACCCCGGCGTCGCCGTTAC
This sequence comes from Verrucomicrobiia bacterium, assembly GCA_040378625.1. GTDB lineage: Bacteria > Verrucomicrobiota > Verrucomicrobiia > Chthoniobacterales > Terrimicrobiaceae > UBA967. Next base: position 12,134 of record JBEIMO010000025.1, read on the forward strand.
GTTGGAATAATCCCGCCGCGGGATAGGAGGACAGGATTTCAGGATTCCTTCAAAGCCTGCGGCAACGTTTTTTCTAAAATTCGTTCGCGTGCTGCGTAGTTTTCGAAACTACAACAAACCCGCTGAAAGCAAGGCAATGAGGGGGAGGGGAATCGAGCCTCGGATTTCAAAGATTCTGCCGCCTTGGTAGCGAGAGAGGTATTCGCCATCCCATTCAAAGAGCCTCGACCCTTGGTATTTCGAAATGTAGCGCCCGTCGAGTTCCAGCATGCGTTGGCCCTGATATTGGCTGATGTAGGCGCCATCGGATTCGTAGAGCCTTCTGCCTTGATAGGCACTCACATATTGGCCATCCCATTCAAAAAGCCGTGACCCTTGGTATTTCGAGAGATACTGCCCATCCCAGCTATAAAGGCGGTTCCCTTGGTATTTTGAAATGTAGGAATCCTCTGCAAAAAGCGACGAGCAAAGGCACGCGAGGGCTGTTGCTATGAGGATCAGCAGTCGTTGGTTTGATTTCATTTTAGAGATTTGAGCCCTCATCAATTCCTATAAATCCTTATCCTCTTGTCATCCTGTCCTGAAATCCATTTTCCGCCATCAGAGCGGGAGGATTTTTAGCTCCCTCGGTCGGAGTTTGGATTTGTCGATCATGGCAGCCATGGCTTTTGCTTCGTCTTTTTTTCCGGCCGCATGCAATACCGCAGCGCGAACAGCGCGCCATGGCATGGGAGCAGAGGCCCAGTTGATTTCCTTGCCGGAGTAAAGGGAATCAGCCCCGCGGAAGTCTCCCGTTTTGTAGAGGCCGAATGCCGCGACGCTCAGAGAGGCCAGCAATGTGGGATTGTTTCGATAAACGATCAGCGCGGCTCCGGAAGCATCCATGAGATTTTTATCGGTCAGCATTTGCAAATAAAGGTAGTCGATGCGGGCTTCGAGGAGGTTGGGAAATGTCTGGATAAATTCCTCGTAAATCGGCAACAGGTCCTCCACAGGGGCATTTTGCGGCCAAAAGCGGATCAGACCGAGAAAGCCCTCGAGCGCCGTGTCCTTGCGGCGGGCGAGAGTCCAAAAGGCTTTTATCGCCTGCTCGCTTTCTCCGATCCTCATGGCGTAAATCGCAATGAATGAAACAACCTCTGGGTTTTCATAGATTAAATTGCGCTGCATATCCCTCCACAGCTCATCCGCTTTCAACCTATCTCCCGACTTATCTGCGGCACGGGCCAGGAAAAGAAGGCGAACACTTTCCGAGAGTCCAACAATTGTATCTGCATCCAGCAGCTTGAAAACCTCATCCCATTGGTTCAATCCCGCATGGGCGTCCAAGTAGATAAGAAGCCAGTTCGGATCGGCGAAGGCGCGATCCTTGCCAATAAAATCAATGGCTTCCTTGTAGGCAAAACGACGATTCAACCAACGCGCAAAGGCCAAAGCATCTCCAGAAGAAGCCTGGGCGCGCGCGGCAGCAAGTTCAGCAATGACCTTTTTTTTCTGATCTGGGCTCTCCGTGATGCGCACATCGGCAGCGAGAAGAACATCATCCTCGCTCCGCATCGGATGAGCAACGAGGAGCGCTGCAATCTCAGAGCCTTTAATGGACACTTTGTCCGGATAGGACATTTTTTGCGTGGAGATTAATCGTAACGCCGCAATTCCCGTAGCATCTTTCTTTTTGATCAAAGGGATGAGGATTTGCTGGCTGGCTGGGATGTCAGTTTTTAAAACCATGCCAGCCGTCGCGAGCAGGATTTTATCCGCGTCCTTCGGCGAGACCTTTGGCAGCGCCTTTCGCGCCAGATCAATGGCCATGGATCGATTGCCATCCAAATCCAAAAGCTGCATTTCCAAAATAGTTTTCCGAGCAGAATGATCCGTCTTGAGTTTTTCGAGACAGGAGCGAGCGAGGGTAGGTTTACCCGATTTGATCGATTGCTCGGCGAGGATGATCAACTCTTCCGTCGTCGCCTGATTTTCCATCATCAGGTTTTGAATCGCAGAGAGTGACGCGACATCTCCGAGGTTCGCATTAAGAATCCGAGCCCTGCGGTAAATAAACTGGTCGCTTGGCGAGAGAAGGATGGCCTGACGCATCAGGGCCATGGCCGTCTGTGCATTGCCCGCCTCCACTTCCTGACTGCTCTTATCCATCAGCTCATTGGCGCGTTTCGTCTTCAAATAACGATAACCCGGAGGAACAACAAACCATCCGATAAACACCAATACCAAAAATGTGGCCACCACCTGCAATCGAACGTCACGGATCGCCTCGCGGGCACGCTCTCCCGCCGACGGCTTAGCTTCATGCGGGTCGTAATCCGGCAGCGTTTCGGAAACGGGAAACGGCTCGGGCTCAACCGGCGGGACATCCTCCCTTTTTTTGCGCGGTGCTCTGGTCTTTATTGGGCGCACTGGTTTCTCCAAAGGATCGTTCATGACTGAGGAACAGTAGATTCGACGCGGATACTCGATTCTAAAAAGCTTTGCAGGGACTCTAAAGCTCTTGGGACATCCGTGGTGTTCCAGATGGCTGCCTCAATAACTGTCTGACCGCGATTACGAATTCCCATTTTTACGTTATGCCATCTCCCTTGGAGCGTATATTCGCCCATTTGCGGGTCATTGTCAAAATCCTTGTTTTTTCGCTCTTCGGCCATGATCGAATGAAAAACAAGCACTGGCCTGCCTCGATCGCGGAAAAGAAATACACGAAAGGGAATGGGGATGCCAGAGACTTCAACCCGCATGTTGGGCAATTGATTTTCCAGAACCATGCCGACACTCGCGAGGCAGGTGCGGGGATCATGAATGCTCATCGCCTGAATCGCAGTGCGGCCGCTCGGCCAGCGGAAATAGAAATGCTGCCAACCAAATCCGTAACGGTCGATGAAGCGCTCGGAGAACCCCTCGGGAAAAAACAACATCCGGCGCGTGCGGTCGTTGATGGTTACAGGCTTTGTTCCGGGAGTTCCTGGATGCATCGCCCACTTGACCCGCTGGTCGAGATTTAGCTCATGGGCACGAAACCAAAGTTCTGTGCCAAGGAGGGAGCCCACGCCGAGGATAGCAGCTCCGAGCGAAGCGGGGATCAACCGCGATGGCCAATGCATGGGCGCCTGCTCGACCTCCTCGAATGGCGGCGCGTGGGCGAGAATCTTTTTATTTCGCCAACTGGCCAATAACCAGAGGCTGCCAATAGTTATCCCTAAAACAGCATAGCCAGCGACATCGTGCCACTGCTCGAGAGCATGCAAACCTTTTTTTGAAGCAATGATCGCCAGCGCGGTAGATCGAACAAAGTTTCCTGCAACCGCAACGGCCATTGAGACGAACAATAAAAGGGAGCGGGTAAAAATTCGGAATCGGAAGATTTCTCCAAAGAACAATGCAGCCATTATACCGCTCTGGAGCGAACGCACGCCGCTGCACGCCTCCTCCACGCCAATGGTGCCGGTCGGTAGCGCGATGAGATTTCCCCGGCGAACCGCTTCAAACCCGCACCAATGCAGGACCTCGAGGGAAGCGATGGCATTGTGCTGCATAAGCCAACCCATCAGGCCTTCCTCAAAATTGCGCGGCCAAGGAACGGCGATCAGAAAAAATAAAACCGGGAATGCAAAATGCCGCACCCACCCACGGCCGCCGGCGGCTTGCAGTCCAAGCAGGGTGATCGCCAGAGCGCAGAAAGCTCCGGTCATACCCAAGACGCGCCATTCCGGATTGGCCTCAAAGAACGGTTGGATGGCCGCAAGATTCACCAAAGGAATGACCGCAACGCGCAGAGCCTTGGCATCGGACGCCGGCGTTTGGTCGGGCCGATCCTTCCAACGCATTGCAAATAAGGCGAGGCAGAGGAGGGGAACCAAAAATCCA
>JBEIMO010000026.1:0-15299 GCA_040378625.1 Verrucomicrobiia bacterium
ACAGACTGCGCGAAGCGCAGCCCCAAAGTGGTGAAGGCCGCAGGCCGAAATCAATCCCACCTCCTCCGCCATCAATCCGCGAAGCGGATTCTAAAAACAGAGTGTGGGATGAGAACGCAGTTCGAGCGCCGTGCAGCGGCACCGACTGTGCGAAGCGCAGCCCCAAAGTGGTGAAGGCCGCAGGCCGAAATCAATCCCACCTCCTCCGCCATCAATCCGCGAAGCGGATTTCTTCGCGGTCAATGAAATCGCAAAGATTGCGAGACTCCGCGATTTTTGAGTTCGCTGAGAAATCGCAAAACTTCAAAAAGCTTGAGCACTGAAAGTCGAGGTATAGAAATTTTCCGTATGGTCGGACCTTTAACTGAACTACCAACCAATCTTCCAATTCCAGAAGACGATGGGGGAGCTGCCCACTTGCTCGGAATGCGTCTCCCCTCCGTCGCACTTCGTTCAACTTCGGGCAATCTTATAGATTTAGCCGGGCTACGCGGTCAATCCGTCATCTTCGCTTATCCAATGACAGGTGAGCCTGGAAGACCCTTGCCGACGGATTGGCTTTCAATTCCAGGCGCACCCGGATGCACTTTAGAGAGCTGTGGGTTCCGCGATCACTTTGATGAGATCAACGATTTGGGAGTTTCGGTATTCGGTTTGAGCACTCAAGGCACAGAGGCACAAGAAGAAGCTAAGAAAAGACTTCATTTGCCTTTCGATCTGCTCAGTGACGAATCGCTGGAGCTTGCCAAGCTTCTCAATCTCCCAACGATGAATCCTGATGGAAGACCTATGATCAAGCGACTTACACTAATTTGCTCAGAGGGAGTGGTCGATCATGTTTTTTACCCCATATTTCCACCTGACAAGCACGCCGAAGAAGTAATAGCCTGGCTAACCAAAAACAAAGGCTAACAACTCGGCGACAGACCTTTGACAGTAGGCCAGAAATGAAAGCTCTAATACTAATCGATATTCAGAAGGGATTCGATGATCCTAAATGGGGCGCGCGAAATAATCCTTCGGCAGAAGCCGTCGCCGCTCGATTACTTGAGCATTGGCGAAGCCTTCGTTGGCCGGTATTTCATGTTAGGCATGATTCCACCGAGACAGACTCACCATTACGGCCCGAAACGAGTGGCAATGAGTTTAAGGAGATTACTCGGCCATTGGCGGGAGAAGTGATAGTCGGTAAGTGCGTTAATAGCGCATTTATTGGCACAACGCTAAACGCGCAGATGAAGTGTGCGCATGTCGATGAAGTCTTTATCGCTGGACTCACTACTCCGCATTGTGTTTCGACGACTGCTCGCATGGCTGGAAATCTTGGGTATCGAACATATGTAGTTTCAGATGCGACCGCAGCCTTTGAATGGCGCGCGCATAATGGAACAATGCTATCTGCTGACGACATGCATTTCTATGCGTTAGCTGCTCTACATGGAGAGTTCGCCACCATAATCAGCTCTGATGATTTACTAAGATGAAACCGTCGAACTAGGCGCTAAAGCGAACGGGGTGCCTTATCACAGTTTATCCTCCGAGCTGCAAATGCCCGCTTCACGAGTCGAGAGGATCGCGCTATTGAAACAATGCGGTCCACGGAATCACGATCGGATAAAAAATAACGATAAGCAGGAATGAAACGGCCATGCCCCAGTGGATTTCTTTTTGGGAGGCTGCACTTTTTAAACGCGGCAGGACGTAGAAAAACAGCCACAGCGTCTTGTAAAGCACTTGGAGAAGCAGAATGGGTGCAAAGATAATGGGATAAAATAACCCCGCGATGGAGCAAACAAGAATGCCTGTCCAAAGGGATCCCGTGATCGTTCGCCATCCAGGGCTCTCAGGAAAGTGACCTCTGGATATTGGCAATAACCCAGTCAGAGATCCCAAGGCGACCGGAACAAGAATCACGATATTCGCGACATAAGGGATCAGGAGATAGTTCATCTCCGTTGATCCTGCCAAGAATCCTCTAAGAATCAAATCGCCGAGAAATCGCTATGAAGCCTTCCAGCGGAAGATTACATCGATCTTTGGGTAGCACTGGCACCTGAGGTCACGCCGCGCCCTGTAGCGCTGACATCGCGACCGATTCCCTTGATTGTATTGCAACCTGCCAGAGTGACGACTAAGGCGGCCATCAATGCCAGCGCGGTTGTTTTTATGATATTAGTTTTCATACCTGCGTATCATCACACAACTTTTTACGGCACTCTTTGTGTAGAAGTGCTGAGCAGGCCTGGCGGGGGGATTTTATCCGCGAATGGCCTCGCGCACCGCTTGGACGACCTTGTCTTGATCAGACTCGCTGAGGAAGGGATTCAGCGGAAGGCTGATGACCTCGCGGGAGGCGGATTCGGATTCCGGCAGGCTGCCGTATTTGTAACCCAAATGGGCAAACACGGGCTGTTCATGCAGGCATTTCGGATAATAGACGGCGGTCGGGATTCCGAGGGTCTTGAGCTTTGCGCCGAGTGTGTCGCGGTCTGCCACGCGCAACGTGTATTGCGCATAAACGTGTGTGTTGCCTTCGCGGATTTTGGGGGTTTCGCAGACATCAGCGAGCAACTCCGAGTAGCGTGCGCCGATGCGGTTGCGGGCTTCAACCTCCGCAGCAAAGCCTGGCCATTTTCCGAGAATGATGGCGGCCTGAATCGTATCGAATCGACCGTTCATACCGACCAGATCGTGGAAATGACGGTTGATGCCGCCATGCGTGCGAATCGCTTTCATGCGGACGGCGAGGTCGTCGTCGTTGGTGAAGAGGGCGCCGCCATCGCCATAGCAACCGAGCGGTTTGGCAGGATAAAAACTTGTGCTGGAAATCGTCGTAACCCCGCAGCTTTTGCGTCCGAATCGTGTCGCCCCGAAGCTCTGCGCGGCATCTTCAATCACTGGCAGATTATATTTTTGAGCGATCGCATTGATCGCGTCGTAATCGGGCATTTGACCAAACAGACTCACTGGCATGATGGCTTTTGTGGCGGGAGAAATCGCCCCTTCGATCTGGTCCACGGCGATGTTGAAATCGAGAGGGTCGATATCCACAAAAACCGGTTTCGCGCCTACGAGGGCGATCGCCTCCGCCGTGCTGATCCAAGTGAAAGGAACGGTGATAACCTCATCGCCGGGGCCGATGTTTAGAGCGCGAAGAGCGATTTCAAGGCTGTCCGTTCCGCTCGCCACGGTAATGCCGTGCTTGCAGCCAACATAGGCCGCCAGGGTGGTCTCGAGTTCGGCAACCTCCGGGCCGTGGATGAATTGACCATGATCCAAAACCCGATGAATCCCCGCATCGATGGCTTGTTTGTAGTGCTGGTATTGGGTTTTGAGGTCGATGAAATCCATGGTTTTTTAAAGGCAGGAGATTTTCACAGAATTAACAGAATTTTAAAATTTCACCACAGAAGGTTGATCAATCGAGTGTCTGTCCCCGCGCTGGATTTGAATGCGGGTATTTATTCGGTCAATTCTGTCGAAGCCTCTTCAGAAATTAAGGCCGGGATTTTTTGAGAATCGAGGGCAACCACGTCCAGACGATTTGTGTGGAAACCGCGTAGTTCCAGACGGCGCCGACGAGTGCTCCCGCGAGGCCCGCGAACCACCAGTGAATATCGTTTTCGTAGAGGTATTCTGCGGCTTGCACATTCACGATCGCGCCGAGTCCGCAGATGCTCATGTAGGCGATGAGGCCTGGAACGAGCATGGCATTTTTGAGGCGTTGCTGACGGAAGGTAACCGAGTTGTTCACCAAAAAATTGGAAACCATCGCGAGCAAGGTGGCTGAAATTTGCGCTGAGACAAAAGGAAGCTCCCCCGACCTGTAGAAGAGGGCTAGCGCAGCGAGGTGGAGGAAGAGGCCGCTGAGGCCCGCCAGCACATACACCACAAACCGCACCGGCACGAATCGGCCAAAAATTTTATCAGCGAGGAGGTAGAGGTATTCAAATGCGACGACGATATCGAGTTTGCTTTCGCCGTGCTGACGGGTGCGGAATTGGTAGGAAAATTCCTTTGTTTTCAGCGGGCGACCGGCGGAAAGAACGAGGTCGAGGAGGATTTTGAATCCTTTGCCGGTCATCTTGCGCACGGTTTCTTCAAACACTGCTCGGCGAATGGCAAAGAAACCGCTCATGGGATCAGACAGTTCCGTTTTGCGCGCCAGCGAGCCAAGGCTAGTCGCCAAGCGGCTCACCAAAAGCCGGGTCTTCGACCAATTTCCAACGCCTGCGCCTACTCCTGCGTAGCGTGTGCCGACGGTGAGTTCCAGCGAGGGATCTTCAACGAAGGCCGCCAACATTTTTGGGAGGATCGTTTCATCGTGTTGAAGATCGGCATCCATCACGACAAAAATATCCGTCGCGCTCGAGGCCATGCCTTCCAAGCAAGCGGACGCCAATCCTCGCCGCCCAATGCGCCGAATGCAACGCACATGAGGGTTTTTTCGAGCCAGATCGAGCAGGACGTTCTGCGAGCCGTCCTGCGAGTCATCATCGACAAAAACAACCTCCCAATTCCATTTTTCGAGGAGCGAATCCAAGCGCTGGACGATCAGGGGAATATTTTCCCGCTCGTTGAGCGTGGGAATGATGACCGCTATGGAAGGGGCTTGTGACACGATGCAAATCCAGCAGAAGATTTAGACAGAATTTACAAAATTTACAGAATTTAAGCTTTCGACAGGATGACAGGATTAGCGGGATTCACAGGATGTGAGAAGGATCGACATGCGCAGGATTTCAAAGCTCTAAAATTTGAATGCGGGCGTGGGATTGATTCCACTCGATGATTTTTTTGTCTGCAGTAATCAGTGGAATTCCGAGCGTGATCGCAGTGGCTACTATGAGTCGGTCGGCGGGGTCGCCATGAAAATCCGGGAGGCGGCAGCTGGTGATGCAAATTGCTGGTGAAATCGGCTCGAGTTCAACTGGTGCTTTGAGATTTTTTGAAATCCAAGTATCCAAGTCTGGGGCGACAGCGAGTCGGCCTTTTTGAACCAGCATTGCTACTTCCCAGACGGAAATGGCGGATACAAGGGAGCGACCGCTGAATGTTGCCGCTTCGGCGGCCTCTGCGACTCCTGCGCTAATCCAAACCCAAGCATGCGTGTCGAGCACGGCAGCTCCAATTTTATCAAGATTCTGCATTCCAAATTTCGCCTGAACTGGTCAGCTCGCCAAGTATCTTGGTGGTGCGAGCGGAGCGGCCGAAGAGGCGAGTTCCGGTTCCGCCTGAAAATGGAATAACTTCAGCTGCTGCACGGCCGTATCGGGTAATGACAACGCGCTCTTTTTTGTTGGCGATATCTTCCACAATGCCCAGGCATTTCGCTTTAAATTCTGAGACGCTGAGTTCCATGATTTGACTATATAATGACCACTATGAAATGCAAGGGCGACGATGGTCCGAGTTTTTTCAAAAAACTTTGCGGAGGTTGGTGCGGACGACTTCTGAGGTTCGGGCGAGATCGGGTTCGGTATGTGCAGTGCAGAGGAAGCCGGCCTCGAATTGCGAGGGGGCGAAATAGACTCCATCGGCAAGGCATCCGTGGAAGAATTTTCCAAAGCGCTCCCGGTCGCTGGACATCGCTTCCTGCAAGTTTCGAACGGGGCCTTCCTGAAAGTAGAGGCAAAACATCGAGCCGATCCGCTGGAAGGTGAGAGGGAGTCCCTGGATCGCTTCCCGTGTGGCGGCTTCAAAAGCTGCACCGGTTTTTTCGAGTTGCGACCATCCGTCGATCCGTTCCATTTCGCGCAATTGCGCCAAGCCGGCCGCCATGGCGATCGGGTTTCCCGAGAGCGTTCCAGCTTGATAAACTGGGCCGTCCGGCGAGAGGCGGTCCATGATCTCTGCGCGTCCGCCAAACGCTCCCACGGGAAGTCCACCGCCGATGACTTTGCCCATTGCGGTGAGATCGGGAGTGATTTTGTAAACTTCCTGCGCGCCGCCTCGGGCGAGGCGAAAGCCGGTCATGACTTCGTCAAAAATCAGCACCGCGCCCTCTGCGCTGCAGAGTGTTCGCAAGCCTTCCAAAAACCCTGGCTCCGGCAGATACAATCCGGCATTGGCTGGCACGGGCTCGAGAATCAAACACGCGATTTCTCCGGGATTCGCGGCGAAGGCGGCTTTCACGGCAGCCAAATCATTGTAGGAAACGGTGATTGTTAATTTCGCCAAATCCTCCGGCACGCCCGCGCTGTCGGGGTGACCGTGAGTGAGTGCGCCGCTGCCGGCCTTGACCAAAAGGGAATCGACATGCCCGTGGTAACAGCCCTCGAATTTGATGATCTTATTTCTCCCCGTGAATCCTCTGGCGAGTCGGATGCACGTCATGGTCGCCTCGGTGCCGCTATTGACCATGCGGACTTTTTGGACGGATGGCACATAGCGGCAAATCGTCTCCGCCATTTCGACCTCATACGGATTAGGCGTTCCAAAACTCAATCCTCTGCCCGCAGCCTCGCGAACTGCATCAATAACCGCTGGAGCCGCGTGCCCCAATATCGCCGGACCCCAAGTTCCAACAAAGTCGATGAGCTCACTGTCATCCACGGTCGTAAGACGGCACCCCTTTGCGGACTTCACAAAAAATGGATCTCCCCCCACGCTGCGAAAGGCGCGCACCGGCGAGTTCACGCCTCCAGGAATCCGGCGCTTCGCCGCATCAAATAATTGTTGGGATTTCGTCATGTTGGAACGGGTTTAAACGGAATGTAGATTTTTCGACAGAACAGAATGGGCGAAATTTATCAGCAGAGCCTTGCCCGCGATGAACAGTCGGCGTTGCCTGCTCCAAGGCGTTGCTACAAGACGCCGGCGGATTTGATCTTGGCTTCCCAGCGGGTGAGCAGATGAATGACCATGTTGGTGCCAAACTTGTAGGTCATCTCGATGGCTTCGGGGGAGATGTTGCGGAGGTAGGTATTGTTGTTTGAGCTTCCGGGGCTCCAGATCTTGGAGTTGATCGCGACAAAATTATCTTGTTTGTTTTTTACGTCATCAATCTTTCCATCGGGGCGGAGCCCGACTTGCCACATGTCGCCGTAGTCATTCGCAGTATAAATGATGGCGATCTCGTCGAAAATTTTCAGCGTATAAACGGGCTCCTGATAATAGTTGATGCCTGCTGGGACGCGGTTGGCCTCAGGAAAATAGCCCGTCTTTTCATCAAAGATCGGATGGCTCTTTGGGATTTCCTCCCAGTCTTTATCCTTGTCCGGAATGATCCGTCGCATTTCGCGACGGAAGGCGATATCGAATCGGGAATTGCGGCCGGGGACCGTGCTGTCACCCCAAATGGCGCCGCCAAGCCGCACGTATTTGCGGAGGTTTTCGACCTCGGCCTCGCTGAGCTTGAAATCTTTCGAGCCAGTCAGGAAGAGGAACGGAGGTTTCTTTTTAAAAATTTCGTCACTGTCCAATTTGATCGATTCCACTTTCGCGTGGTTGGTTTTTACGCGGTCGTTGGACCGGTTTTTTATAAAGTTGAGGAGGTTCGGAAGACTGCCGGATTGGATCTTCTTTTTGCTTTGGACGTCTTCCGTGAATTTGACGGTCGAATCCCAGTTGCCGCCGCTGTATTCGCCAATATAGGCGGTAAAAACGAATTCGCGGGCTCTGGTTCCTCCGCCGGAGTCCTTCTTTGCCCAGTCGGAGGAAAATTCCATGATCGCTTTTGCGTCGGCTTTGCTCAATGCGGGAGCGATGAACGGCGTTACGCCTGGCTTGGGACCGGCTGACATTTCGATGCTCGGCGTGGCCGCAGTCGGGTTCGGTGCGGCCATGACCATTGGATTGAAGCTAAAGCTGGCCTGGGCCGCTGCCGAAGTGGTGATGGCGTTGAATAGCTGTGGGTTGGCCGGCGCAGCGGTCATTGTGATATTCGGCGCTGGCGGCATGGCTTCTGTCGGCTGTTGCTGCGGCATGGTGGCTGCGGGTTCTGGGGTGGCCACGAAGGCTCCGCCCTCTGTGTCTTGAAAGTCTGGGGGCTCCTGCGAGACTTTGAACAGAACGGTGGTTCCGAAAATCGTAACGATAATGATGTGGACCAACAGGGAGATCGAGAAACTCCAGGATTTATAGAGTTTTTCGATGGTTCTTCTCAAGAGAGATACACGGGGGGCCGTCATGGAATTACCTATGGTTTAAAGCCTCCGTTATGGCAATGAATTCCTTGGTTTATAAAGGAGCAGGCGGAGTCCATTCAGGCATACCAAAACGGTGCTTCCTTCGTGGCCGACGACGCCCATCGGCAGGGGTAGGTTGATGCCAAAAGCGGCGATGAGAAGTAGGAGGATGACGGAACTCGCAAAGGCCAGATTCTGCCAGAGCACCCGGCGAGCGTGACGGGCAATTCCGAGAAGGAGCGGGATGTTTTCCAGCTTGTCACCCATGAGAACAACGTCGGCGGTTTCCATGGCGATATCCGTTCCCGCGGCTCCCATGGCAACTCCTATGTCCGAAGTGGCGAGCGCCGGCGCGTCGTTTACGCCATCGCCCACCATCATGACGCGCCCTTGTTTTTTGAGTTCGCGGATGGCGTCCACTTTGCCCTCGGGGAGAAGTTCGGCGAGAACCTCATCCACGCCCGCTTCCTCGGCGATTGCATGGGCAACGGCTTTTTGATCGCCCGTGAGCATGACGACTTTTTTGACGCCCAATTTATGAAGGTTTTCCACGATGCGCAGGGCATCTGGACGCAGCGTGTCGGCGAGGGCAAGAACGGCGAGTGTTTTGACTTCGTTCGCTTCGCGCAGTCCCACCCAAACGCAGGTTTTGCCGTGATGGGCGAGCGGGTTGGCGTGGATGGAAATTGGCTCCATGTTCGAGGCGCCGAGTTCCCGGAAAAGCCGTTCGCTGCCGATGATGAGGCGTTGACCTTCAATCGTGGCCTCCGCGCCCTTGCCGGCAGTGGATTGGAAGTCTGTGGCGTCCGGTAGCAAGAGTCCGCGTGCTGCGGCGCTTTTGACTATCGCTGTGGCAAGAGGATGCTCGGATTTCGCTTCGAGGGCGGCGGCTTTTGCCAAGAGGTGGTTGAGTTGCTCGGGAAGTGAGGCGTCGAGTTTGTGGGCGCCCGAAGCATCGGCGATATCTGTAACAATGGGCCGGCCAACCGTGAGGGTTCCCGTTTTATCGAAGGCCACGATGTCGATCTGCGAAGTGCGCTCGAGGTGGGATCCGCCTTTTATCAAAATACCGCGCCGCGCCGCTCCGCCAATGGCTGAGAGGACAGTCGCTGGAGTGCTGATAACCAAGGCGCAGGGTGACGCCACCACCATGATTGTCATGGCCCGGTAGAAGGCTTCAGAAAACGGAGTTCCCATAAAAAAGAAGGGAATAACAAACACCAAAGCGGTGAAGGCGATGACGCCCGTGGCGTAGTATTGTTCGGCTTCCTCGAGGAAGCGTTGGGTGCCGGATTTCTCCGCTTGGGCTTCCTCCACGAGTTTGACCATTCGGGAAAGTGTCGAGTCCTCCGCGCGTTTGGTCACTTGCAGTTCCAGTCCTCCGCTCTGGTTGAGCGTTCCAGCAAAGAGCGTGCTGCCGATGCTTTTTGTGACCGGCATCGATTCGCCGGTGAGGCTGGATTCATCGACATGGCTTGTGCCTTCCACCACCGTGCCGTCAACCGGCACATGCTCGCCGGGGCGCAGGACGACGATGTCACCGAGGCTCAATTCCTCCACGCGGACGAGTTGTGTGCCGCCGTTTCGTTTCACCAGCGCTTTGTCCGGCCTGAGTTTGAGCAGCGAGTGGATCGCCCGCTGGGTTCGTTCCAGCGCGTAACTTTGAAGGACGTTGGAAAGACAGAATAGAAAAAGCAGCAACGCGCCCTCGAAGGGTTGTCCCACAATGCCCGCGCCGATCGCGGCCAGCACCATCAGCACATCGACATCCAGTGCCTTTGCGCGGAGTGAGGCCCATGCGGAGCGAACGCCCTGTTGACCGCAGAAAAAATACGCCCCCGCATAGAGGATGTAGGTGGTCGTTGTGTGTTTGCCGAGCAAGTGTTCGGAAGCGAGCGATGCGATTAAAAAAAGGAATCCCAGCGCGCAGGAAATTTCCTCGTTCAGGGAACCCGATTTGATGCGGTGCCAAAGCGACTGGTCGGCTTCGAGGATGGCTGGCTCATACGCGCTCACTTTTGCGCCGGCCGCTTTGACGCCAGCAATGATGCTGCTTTCGTCGGCCACGGTTTTATCAAATGTCAGACAGAGAATGTTCCCGATGTAGGTCGCTGTGGCTTTGCGGACGCCGGGGATTTGTTTGATTTTGCGTTCCAATCGAATCGCGCAGGCTTCGCACGCTTTTCCATCCAATCGGAGGGTTCTCTTTTGCAGGTCGAGGTTGAGCGGATGGCTCCCTGCGATGCGCCGCACCTCCTCCTCGCTGAGCGCCGCAGGATCAAATTCAATCTCGATCGACGGTTGGCCGGGAACCGGATGAACCCCGACGACGCCTTTATGCTCGGCTATGGATCGGGTCGTTTCTTTAAGAGATTTTTCCGCGTCGCTTTGTAAGCTCATGCTTTGTTTTGTTGCCTGCTATCTACATGGGAGGCGGAGCGATTCAACTCGAAAACGGATTTTAGTCGGGGCAGTTGGAGATTCTTAAATGCTGGCTTCCAATCCGGCCTGCAATGTTGGGAATCGAAACCTGTAGCCTCGCGAGATGGCAACCGATGGAACAACCCGCACGCTGTCGAGAAGCACGTGGGATAATTCGCCAAGCAGGGCTTTCAAAACAAACGCCGGAGCCGGTAAAATGGCGGGGCGATGGACGGCGCGGGCGACGGCCTGAGTGAATTCCGCATTCCGGACAGGAGCTGGATTTACCGCGTTCACTGCGCCGCAGACGTCTTGGTTTTCAATAGCCCATAAAATCATCCCCGCCACGTCGTCGACATGGATGCAACTCATCCACTGACGTCCGTTGCCAAGGTTGCCGCCGAGCCCCATTTTAAAAACTGGGAGCACAAGCCCCATGGCGCCGCCCGGGCCAGTGACGAATCCTGTGCGAAGGTGGACGACCCGCACGCCGCCGAGCAAGGCTGGGGCGGTGGCTGTTTCCCAGGCGCGGCAGACTTCAGCGAGAAACCCCGTGCCGCCCGCAGACGTTTCGGTGGCTATATTCTCGCCAGTATTACCATAAAATCCCACGGCCGATCCGTTGATCAAAAGGCGCGGGCCCCGGCCGCCGCGCACGATGCCTTCAACGGCAAGTTCGGTTCCAATGACGCGGCTCTGCAAAATCTTTTTCTTTTTCGCTGCCGTCCACAATCCCAGAATCGACTCGCCTGCGAGGTTCACCACGGCATCGATACCGGAAAAATCGGGAGGGGTATTTGGCGAGAGTTTTCTAAAGCCCGGCCGCTCCTGACGCGAAAAGCCAACGACCTCATGTCCTGCGTCTCGGGCCATCGCGCACAGCCGTGATCCGATGTAGCCGGTTGCTCCCAGAACGCCGATTTTTGGTTTGGTCATTTTAAAATATAACGCCCCAGCACGGCCTCGGGATTCATGAGATCTCCCCGCTTAAAAAATCAGCGCGGGCCGGGGGGCAGGCCTTTCACGCGTTCGCCGCACCAGACATTGTTTTTGCTAAACCAGGAACGCGGCATCTCGAGAGCGTAGGCGATATTCGGAAATTGGCTGGGGACACTTTTTTCATTGCGGGGCTCGAGGTCGTGGGTTTCCAGGATCGTCCCGGTCGGATCGATGTAAGCAATCGTGAGCGGAATTTCGGTGTGGCGCATCCAAAATGCCACGGGCGCGATTTGCGGCATGACGAACAGCATTCCGTTGTCTGGCGCAAGGGATTTTCGAAACATCAAACCTGTGGTCCGCTCCTTGTCATCATCGGCTACTTCGGCACGCACCGTCTTGTTTCCAATGGTCAGTGAAATGGTGGGAAGTTCCGGTTGGGCCTCGCTCTGGGCGCGGGCTGGCGAGCCTTGAACCCCCGCCCCGAACAGGAGCACAAGAATGACCTTTGTAAAATTATTTTTGCCGAAAATGTTGACAGAGGAGTGAGAATTTGAGCACATACCGAACTTCCAAAAAACATGTATTCGATAATTTGCCGCCCCGCAATTTTAGTTGCTGAGAAATTTCCTTTCGAACCAGCGTGCCGTTTGTCGAATACCACCGCAGTTGCTGAATCAAATTGTCAACGGTGACGCTCTGACTACATGGCAAACTTTTTTCCAAAATGGACAAACTGGCTTCCTTTGAAGCTGGTGATCTGCATTGGTGCGATTGTGACAACGATCGCCGGCGGATTGACGTATTATTTCACCCCCAAATACACCCGCGTCGGTTACGAACCCACTCAACCGGTTCCGTTCTCGCACGTCATCCACGTTCAACAACTCGGCCTTGATTGCCGCTACTGCCACAGCTTTGTGGAAGTCGCTTCCCATTCAAATATCCCGAGCACCCAAACGTGCATGGCCTGCCACACACAGATCAAGGCCGACAGCCCGAAACTGGAAGCCGTTCGCGAGAGCTGGAAAACCGGTCAACCAGTCAACTGGGTGCGCATCCACAAGGTTCCCGATTACACCTATTTCAACCACGCCGCTCACGTGAATCGTGGTGTCAGTTGCTACAGCTGCCATGGCGCGGTTAATGAAATGCAGGTCGTTTACCAGCACGAGTCACAGAGCATGTCCTGGTGCTTGGATTGCCACCGCGCTCCTGAGAACCACCTGCGCCCACCTTCCGAAGTTTACAATATGGCTTGGAAACCGCCAGTAGACACAACCCAACAAGAAATTGGGCTTAAATTCAAAGAAGAGTGGGAAGTCAATCCTCCCGTCACCTGTGGAGGTTGTCACCGATGAAAATCAATTTAAATCATCCCGCGCCTGAAAAAAATCCTCGCATCTGGCGCAGTATTCGCGAGCTCGAGAACGATCCGCAGTTTGAGCAACACCTCCAACAGGAATTTCCTCGCGGCGCTGAGCTCTACCAAGACAGCGGACTTTCCAAACGCGAATTCATCAAACTCATGGGCGCTTCGATCGCGCTCGCTGGTGTAGGCCTCAGCGGATGCCGCCGTCCGGAATCCCACCTCGTGCCTTTCACGAAGGGTGTCGAATTTGCGATTCCTGGAAAATTCCTCTACTACGCGACCTCGATGCCAACTCGTTTTGGCGCGATTCCGCTTATTGCCACGACCTCGGACGGACGTCCAACCAAGCTTGAGGGAAATCCTCTCCATCCTTACAGCAATGGTGGAACGGATTCGTTTGCCCAAGCCTCCATTCTCGATCTCTACGATCCGCATCGTTCGAAACAAATCACCGAAAAAGGATCCGCTTCATCGATCGAAGCGTTCGACGCGTTCCTTCAATCTGTCGCCAAAGGCAATGGCAAAGGGCTCGCTTTCCTTGTTGAAAAGAAAAACTCTCCAACACGTGATCGCCTCCGTGCCGCATTGGAAAAGAAATTCTCTGGTCTGATCTGGGCAGAATACGAACCGCTGGGGGATTCCGAAACTGACGTTGCCAACGCGGCTTCGTTTGGACCCAACGTTCGCCTCGTGCCGAAATTCAGCAGTGCGGACGTTGTTGTCGCAATTGGCAGTGACTTTTTAAATCCGATTGAGACCGGCGTCGGTTATGCTCAAGGCTTTTCTGCCCGCCGCAATCCGGAGCAAAAAGGTTCTTCGATGAACCGCCTCTACGTCGTGGAAAACCATTTCACGGTCACAGGCGGCATGGCAGATCATCGCCTCCGCTGTAAAGCGTCCGAACTCGGCGAATTCACCCGCCAACTCGCAGCGGTTATCGCCGACAAGACCAAAGATTCTTCATTGGCGGCCGTTCTCAAATCTTTCCCGAAATCCACTTCCTCGATCGATTCGAAATGGGTTACCGAGTGCGCGAATGATCTCCTTTCGAAAGCGGGACGTTCGATCGTTCTCACAAGCCCTCAGACACCTGCGGCCACTCAAGTGCTCATCAACGCGATCAACGGCGCGCTGGGCAATATCGGAACAACCCTCGTTTCTGTCAAAACCGACGCGCCAACCGTGGCATCAATCGGTGACTTGGCCAAAGCGATTTTCGACGGGGGAGTCAAGACGCTCTTCATTCTCGGCGGAAATCCCGCCTACAATGCTCCGGCTGATCTCGGACTTTCGACACTGATCGCCAAAGTGCCGGATGTCGTTCGTCTCGGATATTTCGAGGACGAAACGTCTAAGATCTCCCGCTGGCATGTCCCTGCTGCCCATTTCCTCGAAGCATGGGGCGATACTCGCACATTTGATGGCACCTACACGCCGGTGCAGCCAATGATCCTTCCTCTGTGGAATGGAGTTTCCGAACTCGAAATCCTTGGCAAACTCGTCGATGGCAAAGCTCCGGAAGGCCCAGCCTTGGTTCGCGAAACCTTCAATAAACTCGCTGCCGGCAACGCATCGGATTCACTCTGGAACACCACGCTGCGCGACGGTTTCCTGCCATCCAGCGCCTTCTCAGCCACCAAAGTTTCGCTCAACGCCACAAACTCTTCAGCAGTGGTATCAAAAGCTTCAACAGCTTCCGCAAATACACTCGAGCTGGTTTTCATGCAAAGCTCGAGCGTGGACGATGGCCGCTACGCCAACAACTCGTGGCTCCTCGAAACGCCTGATTTCGTCACCAAGGTCACTTGGGATAACGCGGTGCTTGTAAGCCCTGCGACCGCAAAAAGACTCGGCATCAAGGCCAACAACTTCGGTGCCTTTGAAAAAATCGCTGAAAAGATGGGCAACGAGATAAATTACGACCTCGTCGCCGACATCATTGAAATCAGCGATGGACGCAAAACAATCGAAGCAGCAGCCATCGTGGCTCCCGGTCACGCAGATAATTCGCTTTCAATTGCGCTCGGATACGGCCGCAAAGGCGTTTCCGCACTGATGGAAAATGTGGGCTTCAACGCCTATCCGCTCCGCACAACCGGATCGATGAATTTCCTCAGCGGGGTGACTGTCAAAGTCACCGATCGTGACTACCCGCTGGCGCAAACCCAGGAACATCGCAGCATGGAAGGCCGTGACCTCGTCCGCGAGGGAACGCTGGAACGCTTCGAGAAAAATCCCGCATTCGCCCAAAAGATGGGCATGGATTCCCACATCCCTGAAAATATTTCGCTTTACACCCATCCGACACTGACCTCGAAAGAGCAGTGGGGAATGACGGTGGATCTCAACACCTGCACGGGTTGCAACGCCTGTGTGGTGGCCTGCCAAGCGGAAAACAACGTTCCGGTTGTCGGTAAAGACCAAGTCCGTAAAAACCGCGA
>JBEIMO010000027.1:0-14605 GCA_040378625.1 Verrucomicrobiia bacterium
AATTTAATAGATTGATCATTTCGCAGGTTCAGTAACCACGACTTGCTCGGAATCGACATCAGCGATGTTGCCACGTTGAATAGCGAAGGGTGGGGGGAGCCGGCAGTCGGATTCGAACCGACGACCTACGGTTTACAAAACCGTTGCACTACCACTGTGCTATGCCGGCAGGCAGGAAAGGATTGATCTCACAAAAACCATCGCACGGCAAGCAATGTGTGAGTCATTTCCTTTATGCGGAAATTTCGATGGCCTCGCAAACATCGCGCCAACCGGGGAAATTCCATTCATTCGGAAATCCGCCACATTGGATCGGCTTAACTGGCTGGATGCGGCAGTCGCGTCCTTCGAGGAAAATACAGGCGCCATCCGGTTGATCGATCAAAGCCAGTCCGTCGCGTCGTGGGCGGAGACGAGTGAACTTCTGAATGAACTCGTCTTCGCTTAATTCGAGAAATCTCGCGATGGCTGAAATGTCGGAGTCTGTGAGCTTCACAAATCCCGGCCAGCGGCAGCAGTTCGTGCAGCGCTGGCAGGCATAGCGCGGCGGTTGACTCATGGAATCACTCGCCGAGGCGTTTGCCGGGAATGAGGTAATTCACGGCGTAATCCCGAACAGCGTCTTCAAGGGCGGTGGTAGGCTTGTTGTAGCCAGCCTCGCGGAGTTTCGAGATGTCTGCGCAGGTATGGTATTGATACTGGTGACGCAGGCTTTCTGGCATATCGAAATATTCAATGACAGGTTCTTTGCCCATTGCCGCAAAAAGCGATTTAGCGAGATCGTTCCATGTTCGGGCGACACCCGATCCCACATTGAAGAGACCTCCGACGTCTTCATTCTCAGCGAGCTGAAGCGTCATTTCCACGGCATCCTTCACATAGATGAAATCACGCATCTGGGCACCATCAGCGTATTCCGGTTTGTGGCTTTTAAATAGGCGGATCCGGCCGGTTTCACGAATTTCATCATAGGCTTTGCAGACAAGACTGCGCATATCGCCTTTGTGATATTCGTTGGGTCCAAAAACATTGAAATATTTGATGCCAACAATCTCGGGCAGGATTTCCTCGCGGCAGGCGTAAAGGTCGAAGAGTTGTTTGGAATATCCGTAAAGGTTGAGGGGGCGGAAACGGGAGAGATCTTCTGATTTATCATCCATTCCAACAGATCCATCGCCATAGGTAGCTGCTGAAGAAGCATAGACAAATCACGCGCCGGAGAAGAGTGACCAGCGGCACAGGGACTTCGTGTAGGCGTAGTTGTTTTTTAAAACATAATCCGCATCACGCACCGTGGTTGACGAACAGGCTCCCAAATGGAATACGGCGGCAAAGCGTCCGTAGTGGTCAGGATCCTTCTCCACATCGTTTAAAAAATCATCAGCCGGGACGTAATCCTCAAAGGCCAATGGCAGCAGGTTGCGCCACTTTTCATCCTCGCCAAGAAAATCGGTGACGATGATCTGTTGGATTCCGCGTTGGTTGAGAGCGTGCACCAAAGCGCTTCCAATAAACCCTCCGGCGCCTGTGACGAGAACGCGGGCTTTTTCGTGAAGCAAAAGATCCCTCTCGTTGAGTTTCTTCTCGCCCGTGAGTCGGGATCGAGTGGCTTTAAATGTGGATGGATGGTCTCTCATGCGATGAATTATTTAAAATGCAGATTGGCAAACGTCTCATCAAAAAGTGTGGTTTTCGAGCTGAATATGGATTTGGCGACACGAACATACTCACGGCCTTTCTTGGCGTTGCCCTTTTTGAATTCCCAAGCGGCCTGCGCATAATACCAAGCGGGCGAGTCGCCGGGATACTTGATCGATTGCATCGATTTTTTGGCGCGTTCGTCATCACTTAGCAGAATGTCACAGAGCGCCACTTTGTATTGAAGGAGTTCGTTATCACGATTCTGATCGCGCAACTTTTGAAAGTAGTCTCGGGATTCCGTGTATTTTTTTTGAAGGAAAAGAATTTCCCCGAGGTTGAAGGCGGCAGGGAAAAAATCGCTGATTTCATCCAGTGCCTTTCGAAAATACTCCTCCGCAACGGCGTATTCCTTTTTTTTGGAATAAGCGGATCCGAGTAAATTCAGAATACTTGGGTCATCGGGCATGGATTTTTGAAGTTCCTGAAGCTTTGCGAGAGCGGCGTCGATCTTAT
The DNA here is from genome assembly GCA_040378625.1 of Verrucomicrobiia bacterium. Taxonomy (GTDB): domain Bacteria; phylum Verrucomicrobiota; class Verrucomicrobiia; order Chthoniobacterales; family Terrimicrobiaceae; genus UBA967. Next base: position 2,155 of record JBEIMO010000027.1, read on the forward strand.
TGTCGTTAAAATCAGAGACGACAGCCTGTATGGCGGTTTGGAATTTATCGGCGTCATCCGGAGCGGATATGCCGGCGTAGGCGGCACAGACGCTGATTCCGATAGCGAGTGATGTCAGGATACGAAAATTCAAGGGGCCATTCTGTTCAAGCGCTGCACGGGTCGCAACATCAAAGCGGACAATTTAATGCTGCCAAACGAGTCGCAGGCTGCCCAGAAGTGAAAGAGCAATAAGCGTCCATTCGAAGGATTGTTGATTGATTTTTCCCAACAGAAACCGTCCGAGTATAAGCCCGCAGGCAATGCCGGGAATCAACGTGAAATTGAAAATGAGAGTAGAGGGGATGATCAACCCGAGGGACGCGCTGAATGGAACTTTGATGACATTCATGATGAAAAAGAACCAAGCGCCGGTGCCCACGAATTCGTATTTGGGAAGACGGCAGGCGAGTAAATAAATGGTTACAACCGCCCCGGAGGCATTGGCGATCATGGTCGTGCATCCGGCAATGAGACCCAGCGGCCAAGCAATGGCGGGATGATCGCCGGCGATTTTTTGAAGGTGTGGCGAGAGCTTTTGAAGGATGGCAACAACCAGCAAAGCGATAATCAGCCAACCAATGAGAGGACCGAACTCATGGGCAGGAATGAGCGGCATGAGAAACCAGCCCAAGGCAATACCGATCACTGCCGGAGGAAGAAGTTTCAAAAGCACCTTCCACTTCACATAAGACCGGAAGGCTCGAATGGCGTAGAGGTCGGCCAAGATGAGCAGGGGCAAAACTACGCCAGTGGATTCTCTCACGGGGAGAACTTGAGCCATGAGCAGGATTCCAGGAACGGCGATGCCGCCGAATCCGGTTTTGCTTAGTCCGATGCAGGCAGCCGAGAGAAACGCAAAAACCCACTGGATCGTGGTGATATCGGAAAGAGTCACGAATTCGAGAGGCGTCTACTTGACCGCAATCGCTGCAGGAGCGGGTGGGGGAGTCGCTGTGAAGCGAAGGGATGCGTTTTTCTCTTCCAGATAACCGATCGTCCAAGCACTTGGAAGAAGAACCACCCAATATCCACTCACGTCCTTCGCCATACTGCATCCGCTGGGCAGCATGATATCAGGCCGCTCGCTCACGGGCTGATCTTCCTGAAGAACCCAACGGGCGAATTGCCATGGTGCGGATTCGACACGGCAGTCCGCGCTATATTCGGTTTCAAGGCGGTATTGCATGACTTCAAATTGCAGCGGGCCGACAGCGCCAAGCAATGGCACGCGTTGGAGAGAATCGGGAAGTTCGAATTGCTGGGCAACGCCTTCCTTGAGCAGTTGGTCCAATCCTTCGCGGAAGCGTTTGTATTTGGCCGTGCTGGAATTTCGGATGTAGGCAAAGCACTCCGGCGGAAACTGGGGAATCTCACTATAATGGAGATTGGGATCTTCGCTGACCGTGTCGCCGATCAGAAAATCATAATTCCCCACGATGCCGACGACATCGCCCGCCCAAGCTTCATCGACAGTCTCTCGGTCTTGTGCAAAGAGACGCTGGGAATTTCCGAGACGCACGGGTTTTCCAAGTCTCACATGTGTGGCGAGCATGTCGCGGCGGAAGCAACCGGAGACAACGCGAATGAAGGAAACGCGGTCGCGGTGTTTCGGATTCATGTTTGCTTGGATTTTAAAAACAAAACCAGAGAACGGCTCGTAATCAGGCGCGATGAAGTTCTCTCCGCTCTTTCGTGGCGTTGGTGCTGGGGCAAGCTTCAGAAAGTTATCCAACAAAAGCTGCACGCCGAAGTTGTTCATCGCGCTGCCAAAAAATACGGGAGTTGCTGATCCGGAGCTCACGGCGGCAAAATCAAAATCCGTGCCTGCACCATCGAGAAGTTCAAGCTCATCGCAGACTTTGGAATGAACATCCGGAGCCATGGCTTTGCGGACGGTTTCATCCTGAATTCCCGCAACCGAGACCGGTGCGCGGTAGGTTCCGCCAGGGGTGCGTTCAAAGAGATGGACGGATTTTTCGCGACGGTCATAGACGCCTTTAAAATCTACCCCGTCACCCAACGGCCAATTCATCGGCAGGGCATGAATTCCCAAAACGGATTCGAGTTCATCAAGAAGCTCCAACGGCGGCCTGGAGGGCCGGTCGAGCTTGTTCATGAAAGTAAAAATTGGAACGCCACGCTGACGGCAAACCTCAAAGAGTTTGCGGGTCTGCGTTTCAATGCCTTTACCAGCGTCCACAACCATCACAGCTGCATCCACTGCGGTTAAGACGCGGTATGTGTCTTCCGAGAAATCTTTGTGGCCGGGGGTGTCGAGGAGGTTTATGACGCACCCATTGTAGTCAAACTGAAGCACGGTGGAGGACACGGAAATGCCGCGTTGCTTTTCCAATTCCATCCAGTCGCTCGTTGTGGCGCGCTGGTTCTTGCGAGATGTGACGCTGCCTGCCAATTGCACGGCGCCTCCGTAGAGAAGAAATTTTTCGGTGAGAGTGGTTTTTCCGGCATCCGGGTGCGAGATGATCGCAAACGTGCGGCGACGGGAGATTGCGTCAGTAGCGGCGCTCATAATTCAAAAGGTTTCGGTAATTTTGTCAGAAGTTTTACGCCAGTGTTGGTGATATGGGCGACATCCTCATGTCTCACGCCACCGAGGCCGGGAATATAAATGCCCGGTTCCACGGTAATGACTTGGCCAGGTTGGAAAATGGTTTTTGCAAATCGGGGAGCCTCGTGAACCTGGAGGCCAAGCCCGTGGCCGGTTCCATGGAAAAATCCCTGCCAGCGACCATTTAGGATTTTTGTCTCGTAGCCGCTTTTCGCAAAAAAAGATTTTATCGAGTCATGGATTTTTACGCCCTCAATGCCGGGCTTCATCGCTTTGATGGCCATGGATTGGCCTTTCAAGCAAGTCTCCCAAATGTGGCGTTGGGCATCGCTGCCTCTGCCGCGAATGACGGTTCGTGTGATGTCGCCATGATAGCCCGATCGGGCATCACGCGGAAAAATGTCGAGGATGATGAGTTGATTGGCTTTGAGCGGGCCGTGTCCTCGCGAATGGGGATCGCAAGCCTGTTCCCCGGACGCAACGATGGTGTCTCCTCGGGCTTCCCCGCCTGCGCGTAAAACGGCAGATTCCATTTCTGTGCGGAGGAGTTCGGAAGTCAGGGTTTGGTTGCCAAAAATCAGCGTTCCATCCTTTTTGATTCGGGAAGACTTGAGAATCTCGATGCCCCTTGACATGCCGATTTCTGCAATTCCTGTCGCTTTTTCGAGGGCTTCGATTTCCGTTTTTCTCTTCAACTCTCGTTCTGGAAAAAATTCGCCTTTCGCTGGCTTGAGAGTGATTCCCTGTTTTTTTAAATCCCTTGCCAAGCCGAGCGGGAAGTCATGGGGAACGATCACCTCTTTGATTTTTTTTGAGGCAATCCACACGGCGACCGTCTTTGCAAAGGTGGGGCTTTTTTTGACGGATTTTTCGAAGGCCGAATACGCGTCCACCACATCAACCTTGGCTTCCATGCGTCCCCGGTCCACTTCGAGATCGCTCAAGAGGAGATGGGTTCTACCTTCGATTTCGAGAAACGAAAATGCATCCGGAGCGCGGAAATTCGTCGCATAGAGGAGGTCTGCGCTGGATTCGCTGGAAGCAATAATAAGTTTTGGACGTGCCATGGCGTAAGCGGGGCAATTTAGCAACCTGCCAAGCGATGAGCGAGCAGGGAATTGCTCACTTCCAAAGTGAGGCAATCCAATCCCAGGCGTGATTTCCGAAAATGAAAAGAACGGCGCAGACGAAAGTGAAGTAAGCCAGCGTGGCGATTCCCCAGGCAATCGAGATGAAAATCATGAGCCCATCCCGTTCCAACCAGCCCAAGCAAGCGAAGAGAATCATCAATGCTGGAAAAAAATTATTGAGCGGCAAGTTGGCTGCGGGAATCGCCAGCAATGCGCCACCTGAAAGAATCAGCCAGCCGACAAGGCGATTACCAGTATCACCAGAAACCCAGTAGGAATGGCGTTCGCGAGTGAAGCGCCTGCAAAACTTCAGGATTTTTTGACAGAAGCCAAGAACTGTGAGCCACAGTTTTCCCTGAATCAAAAGTTCCCCAGCTTGTTTCGGAAGAACGGCGTTTTGTTTGCCTCGGGCCATTTGCCATCCGAGGGCCATGAAGGTCACTCCGCAAACCATAGTCAGGGGGCCAAGCGGAACGGGTTGGATAAAGGGAACGGCGAGTAGAAATGCGGTAAAACAAAATCCCCCAGCGCCGAGATGTTCCAATGCTGAATTCAGTCGGATTCCATCGCGTGCGGCATGATCTGCAAAATGATCAAGGGCTTGATCGATGGTTTTCGGGTTATTCGTAGAGTTCGTCATTTGCGGATCCAACAGGCGCAAGAATTAAGCCTGCTTTGGAAGAAAAGCAAAAAAGACTTTGTAATAATGGAGTCACTATCGCGGGGGTGTTTGGAAACTCACCGCCAGTGCGGTGGTCAGTTTTTGAAGGCTCCCCAATCTCAGCGGTGGGCCGAATACAGGAAAATTCTGGGTTTCCAGACGGTGCAGAATTTTTTCATAAATCGCCTTCATGATCCGTGCGGGTAGCAACGCATCGAAGTTGTTTTCATCCGGAACCGCTGCTCCAAAACGTTCCCATGCTCTGCAGACTTGAAATTTCATGAGTTCCTGGAATGGGGCGCTGTCACGTTGATCGATGATGTCCTGTTCGGCCACGCCAAATTGCTCAAGGTCTTCGAGAGGAAGATAAATTCTGCCCCGCTGGGCATCCTCTCCGACATCGCGAATGATGTTGGTGAGTTGCAGGGCATGGCCGAGGTGGACGGCGTAGTCATCACTGCGGTCGCTCTGACATCCAAAAATCCGAACCGAGGCGAGACCGACCGCGCAGGCAACCCTCCAGCAATAGGCTTCCAGTTCTGCATAGGTGTTGAATCGCCGAGGACGAACATCCATCGCACATCCGTGGATGATTTCCTTCAAGAGTTCGCGATCGATGGCGTATCGGGCCATCATTTCCTCAAGTTCTTGAGGGAATTCAGTCGCCTGCAACCAGCGTTCGAGCAGTCGGCATTTCTCGGATTCCTCCCGCTCTGGTTCGTCGGCGATATCATCGATCGTTCGGCAAAACCTGTAAAAAATCAGTGCATCCTGGCGTCTGGGTGCAGGAAGCCAGAACAGGGCAAAGGCCAAATGGGAGCCGGTTGATGCCGACTCGGCGGAAAGCTGCAGGCTGTTCATTTGGGAGGATTATCCCCTAAATGCCTTGTTATGGGAATCAAACGTTATTCGTATTTTTCCTCTCTATCGAAATTTTTAAATCGTGCTGGATGAGACGCGGAGGCGGCTTTAGAGTGCTCGGGTGAGTTACCGAGTTTTTGCCCGCAAGTATCGACCGCAAACGTTTGCCGAAGTTGTCGGCCAGGATCACATTACAAGAACCCTGCAGAATGCGGTTAATTCCAGCCGACTTGCTCAGGCTTATCTTTTTGTGGGCCCTCGGGGTATTGGAAAGACATCCACCGCTCGCATTCTGGCCAAGGCGCTCAACTGCGTGAAAGGCCCGACCTCTGAGCCCTGCGGCGTTTGCGATGTGTGTAAGGAAGTTGCCGAAGGGCGAAGCTTGGACGTCATTGAGATCGACGGAGCCAGCAATAACGGCGTGGAAAATATCCGCGATCTTCGGGACAACGCCGCCTATGCGCCAACTCGGGGACAATTCAAAATCTACCTCATCGACGAAGTGCACATGCTCAGCACGGGAGCATTCAACGCCCTTCTTAAAACGCTTGAAGAGCCGCCAGCGCACGTCAAATTCATCTTTGCCACCACCGAGGCGCAAAAAGTTCCTGCCACTATTACCAGTCGGTGTCAGAGGTTTGACCTTCGCCGGATCCCTGCTGATCTCATCAAAAAGCATCTCCTGTTTATTGCCGGAAATGAAAATATCACGCTCGACGAAGACGCCGCAGAAACGATCGCTCGTGGCGCGGATGGCGGATTGCGCGATGCCGAGAGCATGCTGGATCAAATGGTCGCGTTCTGCGGGGAGCGGATCACGGTCAATGACGTCATGGACGTCTTCGGCTTCACCCCGCATGAGGTCGTCACCAATCTGGCAGCCAGCCTCTTTGCCCGCGATGCCAAATCCGCGCTGGAGATCGTGTCGGTGCAATCCGAGTCCGGAAAGGACCTCTCCCGTATCACTGCGGAGTTGATCGGCCATTTGCGGGATCTTTTGGTCGCCCAAGCCGGTGGCGTGACCGACGAGGTTTCTCAATCCAAACTTTTGGATCTCATTGAGCATTTCGGTCAGGCAGAAGCGGCAATGAAATGGGTTGCTGATAAAAAGCTTCAACTCGATGTGGCTGTCATTAAAGCCCTGCACCTTCTTGATGAAACCAGTCTTTCGGACGTTATCGAAACCCTTTCGAGCCTTTCATCGGGTGAACCTGTTGCGCCACGTCCAGTGCAAGTAGCGCCAGTTGTCGTCCCTGTCAAAGCTCCAGAGCCCAAGCCCGCGGCTCCCGTTTCTGAGCCTGTAAAAGTCGAGCCTGAGCCAGTTCAAGCACCAGTTCGTGAAAAACCTCCCGAGCCTGTTGCGAAGTCCGAGTCCCAATCACCTGCTTCCGCATGGGAAAGCATTGCATCCGACTTGGCCAAGAATTCCTTTATCCGGTTCGCATGGCTTCGTGACGGCGTCTTTGACCGTGTCGATGGAATGAAATTGATCGTCCGTTTTCCGGAATCCTCGAGAGAGTCGGCGGAGTCGTTTTTCATGGAGCAGGGGATCAAGGATATCGAAGCCCGGCTTTTAAAAACGCTGTCGCAACCTTTTCGACTCAGTTTTGAATTTGACGCAAATCTTCAATCCCAACCGGAGCCGGTTGTGGAGGAAGTTCCCGAGGAAAGGATGCCAGAATCGGTCGAGTCGGTCGCGCCTCCGCAGCCAGAGCCACCGCAGGATCCCATGGCCGATTTTCTCAACGATCCGTTGATTGAAAAAGCCCTCGAAATATTCAAAAGCACTCTTCAAACTAAAACATCATGAACATTGCAAAAATGCTAAAAGAGGCCCAGCGCATGCAGGAGCGCATGGCCGAAACCCAAGCCGGACTTGCGGCCCGATCGATTGAAACGACTTCCGGTGGCGGCAAGGTCAAAGTTACTGCCAATGGGGCAGGGGACATTACATCTATCAAAATTGATCCTCAGGTCGTTGATCCGAGTGATGTCGATATGCTCGAAGATCTCGTTTTGAGCGCTGTTCGTCAGGCGATCAATGATGCCAAACAACTTGCCGGCGACGAAATGGGCAAGCTCACTGGCGGACTCAAAATTCCAGGCCTTTCAATGTAATGTCAGTCTGTTCCGACCAATGGATTCGCCGCATGGCGAATGAACGTGGAATGATCGAACCCTTTGTGGACGGTCAGGTCAAAAAGCGCGACGATGGGGGACGTGTGATTAGTTACGGTCTCTCCAGCTATGGCTATGATCTGCGGGTGTCCAACGAGTTCAAAGTCTTTACCAATGTCTTCAGCAGCATTGTTGATCCCAAGGCGTTTGATGATCGTTCTTTTGTAAATATCGAAACCGATGTTTGCGTGGTTCCACCCAACTCCTTCGCTCTCGCCCGCAGCGTCGAGTATTTCCGAATCCCTCGGGAAGTTCTCACAATCTGTGTAGGAAAATCGACCTACGCCCGCTGCGGCATCATCGTTAACGTGACGCCTTTTGAACCCGAATGGGAAGGTCATGTGACACTGGAAATTTCCAATACGACGCCGCTGCCGGCCCGCATTTATGCAAATGAAGGCCTGGCTCAAGTTGTCTTTTTCCAAGCCAGCGAAGTCTGCGAGACAAGCTACGCGGACCGCGATGGAAAATACATGAAGCAGCGCGGGATCACGATTCCCAGACTGTGAGGGATGCTCTTGCGGTCATGGCTGGTGGAGCCGTCGGGAGTCTATCCCGGTGGCTCGTTTCCGGCTTTATCGCAAGTTTTCCTTGGGCGGCTTCGTTTCCTTGCGGGACTCTGATTGTCAATATCAGCGGTTCATTCGCGATTGGAGTTCTTGCGGGAATTCTGGGCGATAGCGGTGTGCTCGATGCCCCGCAGGGCTTTCGGTCCTTGCTCATCGTCGGTTTTCTCGGAGGCTTTACCACATTCTCCGCATTCAGTATTCAAACGCTGGATTTGGCTCGCAGCAGCGCGTGGGGTTACGCCTGCATGAATATTATTTTGCACGTCAGCCTCGGGCTATTTGCCGTCTGGCTTGGCAGTGCAACTGCCCAATGGCTCAATGGCCAAACCTTCAAATAAATCGAATCCATCTGGAGTGATGCGAATTGCCGTCATTGCCGACACGCATGGCAAGTTGCCGGAAAAGGTTGTTTCCTCCCTGCGCGAGGCGGATGAAATCTGGCATCTCGGGGACTTTTGCAATTTGGCGACGTTGAACGCTTGCGTCGATATCGGCCGTCCGTTTTATGCGGTGCAGGGGAATAATGACTTTGGATTGGATCTCCCCGAGTTCCTTCTTCTCGAGCGCGGAGGACATCAATTTTATCTGATCCATATCGAACCCCGTCGCCATCCGGCGTGTGATTTTTTGTTACACGGACACACGCACGTGCCGCGTGATGAAACCGTCGGTGGAACTCGTTTTCTCAACCCGGGAACTCTTGGGAAACCAAATAAAGGTGCGCCTCCCGCATGGGCGTGGTTGGAGATTGATGCCAAGGGAAATGTCACTTGGCGGTTGAATCCCGTTTGAACGGGGGATTGATCAACCGAGTAAATCGGGACGTCGTTGGCGAGTGGCTTCCATCGCCGTTTGGTGCCGCCATTCTTCGATTGCGGCATGATTTCCGGAAAGAAGGATGTCCGGAACTTTCCAGCCTTTGTAGTCTGCAGGGCGTGTGTAGTGGGGGTGATCAAGAATTCCCTCGGCGAAGGAATCTTCTTCGGCGGATTGGATGTCGCCCAGCACACCTGGAATAAGGCGCACCACGGAATCGGTTATGACCAGCGCTGGCAGAACGCCACTGGTAAGAACATAGTCGCCGATGGAAATTTCATCATCCACGAGATGGTCGGCCACGCGCTGGTCGATTCCTTCGTAATGCCCGCAGAGAAAGATGAGATCAGTTTTTTGAGCGAGTTCGCGGGCGACATTGTCTGTGAGTTTGCGGCCCTGCGGTGTCATAAGGATGACATGAGATTCCGGGGATCTGATTTCCGAAAGGGCCAAGTCGATAGGTTCAATTTTCATGACCATTCCCGGGCCTCCGCCGTAAGGAGCGTCATCCACCGTGCGATGTTTGTCGGATGTCCATTTGCGCAAATCCACCGCTTCCAGAACTGCGAGGTTTTTCTCCTGGGCACGTTTCAGTATGCTCTCCGAAAAAACGCTCCGGCACACTTCAGGAAAAATAGTTAGGATTTGAATTTTCACGATCGGGAATCAAGATTGCGTGTGATGTCCGTCATGAAAATGCTTTAATTCTGCCCTGTGCCCAAGCCCAAATCCAGAAAGGTCGTTCCCATCAAGGCTCGCCGTAAGACAAAGGCCGCATCCCCAAGGCATCGGGGGGTCCGTCATGTCCTGTTTATGTCGCTTTTAAAAATCGGCATCGTCACGCTTCTCCTCTGGAGCATCATTGGGGCCGGTTACTACGCTTGGGCGCTGCGTTTTGATTTGAAAAAAATGCACGAGATGAACGAGCGCTCGGTCATTTTTGATTATAAGGGAAAATACTATTCCCGCTTGGCAGGTGAGAACCGCGAGGTGGTGAGTTTCGATATGGTGTCGAATTCCTTCGTGAATGCGCTCATCAGCCGCGAGGACACGCGATTTTATCAACACCACGGCATCGACCCGATTGGCATTGCGCGGGCGATGGTGCGAAATCTTTTTCTCGGCGGATTTCGGGAAGGCGCGAGCACAATCACTCAACAATTGGCGCGAAATAGTTTTCCTCTCGGTGGCAAAAATATTCACCGAAAGCTTCTGGAGGCGGCGATGGCCTTTCGTATCGAAACCGAGATGAACAAAGAGGAAATCCTCGAGGCCTACATGAACCGCATTTACTTCGGCTCTGGAACATATGGCATCGAGGCGGCCAGCCAGACGTATTTTGGCAAATCTGCAGCAAAGCTCAATTTGCAGGAGTCGGCGACACTTGCAGGTCTCATCCGAAGCCCGAATCGGTTCTCACCATTGAATAATCCCGAGGGCTCGATCCGCGAACGAAACACAGTTCTCGGCCGCATGCGCGATCTCGGCCTTATTTCCCAAATCTCCTACGATGAGGCAATCGCCGCACCACTGCTTGCCATGCCGCCGACCAAGACATCTCCCGAACAAAATTGGGCGATGGATGCCATCCTTCGTGAACTCGATCTTGTTTTGGAGCCGGGTCAAATGGACGGGGGAGGATTGAAAATTTACACAACGATTGATGGCCCGCTTCAGTCCGCAGCAGAAGAAGCTGTGAAGGCCCGCTTGATTCAAGTGGAGACTCAGCCCGGCTACCCGCACAAACCGATGGAGCAATTTGCCGATGCTGTTCTGGATCACGAAAAGTCGGCTCCCTACTTGCAGGCGGCCGCCATTGCTCTCGATAACAAATCCGGCGGCATCCGCGCCATCGTCGGAGGTCGTGATTACAACAAAAGCAAATTTCATCGGGCGATATACGGCAAGCGCCAAGCCGGTTCGGTCGTGAAGCCGTTTGTCTATGCCTGCGCTTTCGAAGCGGGAATGCAACCGGATGATCAGGTTTCGGACGACCGTCTCCAACCCGGCGAATTGCCTCCCAAATTTGGGCGCTATGATCCCTCCAACTCCGATAACACTTACCGAGGAATGCTTTCATTGGGTGACGGGCTTATTGATTCCCGCAACACGATGTCGATCCGCATTGGAATGCAAACAGGTCTCGATAGGATCGCGGAAAAAGTCATCCGCGCTGGCATCGCTGAGGATCCCCCCAGATTTCCTTCGATCTGCCTCGGGGCGTTTGAAACCAGTCTGAAAGATCTCACCAGCGCCTACACGGTCTTCCCGACAGGAGGGGTCAAACTTCAACCCTACCTCATCGATCGCGTCGTGGATGATTCCGGCGCCGTCCTCTATAAATCCACCCGGGGTCGCTTGCCGGTTCTCAATCCGAGTGCAGCTAAAATGACCGCCTCCCTTTTGGAAAAAGTCGTCGAACGCGGAACAGCAGCCCGCGCGAAGGAACTGGGATTGAATGGCTATGGGGCGGGTAAAACCGGAACGACGAACAATTATCTGGACGCGTGGTTCGTGGGATTCGACAACCGCCTCACGTGTGGCGTGTGGGTGGGATTTGATAAACCCCGGCCGATTCGTCCCGGCGGATACGGCGGCGCACTGGCTTTGCCTATCTGGGTGGACATCATCGAAGCCGCCAAGCGCTCGAAATAGAACAGGATTTTCCCCCGCGAACTTTTTCGACAGAATTTACAGATTTTCCGAAAATGGAATTTTGCTCAGGATTTTCAGGAGTTGTTTGGGCGGCTTCTCTTCGTTCCTATTAATTTTGTTAATTCTACCTTCCTGATTGCGGGAGTGGGGTATGCATTGTATGGATAAATGCACGATGGCAACTTCCTCATCTCTTCCAATCCCTCGGCCACTTGGTGCCGTTCTCTGGGGTATTTCTGTGGCTCTTTCCTGGATGTGGGGGCTGGGCCTTTTCTTTTCCGTTCAATTCACAACCCAATTCGGTTTGGCGGGATTGCTGACATTTGCGATTCCCAATTTTCTTGGCCTCCTGATTTTTGGTTTGGTGACGCATCATTTGGCGCGTCGCGAGTCGGGGTCTGAATCTCTCGCCCGCTTTTTTGCAACATGGTCGAGGCCGTTCCGTCTTGTTTTCTTCCTCTATCAAATTCTCGCCATAACCCTGACGATCTTCGCGTTCATTCGTTATTTCTGGCAACCGCTGGGCTTTGAACCTTGGTTGCTTTACATGCCGCTCACGTTGCTTGTCGTTCTCGCGGCGGCGATTCTTTTTGGCGAGGAGTTCGACATCAAACGCATCAAATTCAGCCATGCGTTCCTTTTTTTGCTTCTGCTCCCTGCGGTGGTTTATTTGACCATCACTTGCGCGGTGAAGGGCACCGGGCCGCTTTCCGTTCCTAAACTTCCGACGAATGACTGGAACTTCTGGGGCTTCGCCGTTCCGATCATGATTGGATTCTTAGTCGGTCCCTGGCTGGATCTCCAACAGTGGCAGCGTGCCATTCAGATGCATCGGGAGCGCGTTTCCATCGCTGCCGGTTACATCATCGGTTCGGGTCTCTTTTTCCTCATGATCTTGTTCCATGGCGTCACGGCTCTCTGGGCGCTGAACTGGGGTGCTGCCGAGTTCATTCGCGAGGGAATCACAGGT